>JBDGTC010000083.1:0-11901 GCA_042217215.1 Halobacteriaceae archaeon | reverse complement strand
GAAGAGCTCGTCCCACGACACAGTTACTCGACCTCCACGATGAGCGAGCGCACCGCGCCGCCGTCGGCGATGCGGAGCGCCGGCGGCCCGTCCACCCCCGGCGCGAAGCCCACGATCTGCACGTGCGGGACTACGCGCCGCGGCCTAAAGCCCTGCCGGCGTTGCCGCGTCCCCGGCACCCCGCCGCGCGCCGCGGCCGGGACGCCCGGCGACCTCACCTGTCCGACCCGTCGGTCGCGCGACTGGTTTTTTCACGGAGGGCCGCGTAGCCGGGCCATGGCGCTCCGCGCGAGCCTCGCGGTCGATGCCGACCCGGCGGCGGTGACCTTCGGCCTCGTCGCGACGAACGAGGGCACCGACCCGGTGTCGCTGTCGTTCCCGACCGGCCAGACCGTCGAGGTCGAGGTGTACCCGGCGGACGGCGACGGGGACTCCGGCGCGGAGCGGGACGGGGGCCGCCCGGCGGGCGCGGACACCGAATCTGGCGACGACGCGGTCGAGCCGGTGTGGCGGTACGGCGAGGGCCGGATGTTCACACAGGCGGTGCGGGACGCCACGCTCGCGCCCGGCGAGGCGCTGCAGTTCGACGCGACGTGGGAGTCCCCCGCGCCGGGCACCTACCGCGCGGTGGCCTACACCACCGCGGCGCCGGCGGCGCGGGCCGAACAGACCTTCACCATCGGGGAGTGACGGCGGGACCGCCGACGCGGGGAACTACAGCGCGACGAGTTCCCGCGCGGCGCGGCGCACGCTCTCGTCCGAGGACAGGTCCGGTTCCCACCCCAGACCGGCGAGCTTCTCGATGGAGAGCCGCATCCGCGGGACGTCGCCGGTCCACCCGCGCTCGCCGCCGGTGTGCTCGTAGGTCGGGTCGAGGCCCATCTCCGCCGAGACGATGTCGGCGATGCGGTCGACGCTCGTGGTGGTGCGCGTGCCGAGGTTGTAGGTGTGCACCGGGCCGTCCGCGGAGTGCTCGAGGACGTGACACATCGCGTCCACGCACTCCAAGACGTGCATGTACGACTTCTCCTGGCGGCCGTCGCCGAGGATGGTGAGGGTCTCGGGGTCCTCGCGGAGCTTCTCGACGAAGTCCGGCACGACGCCGGCACCGAAGCGCGGACCGACGACGTTCGCGAAGCGGAACGCCCACGTCTCGATGCCGTGGGAGTGGGCGTACGCCGCGCAGAGGCCCTCCTCGCCAACCTTCGTCGCGCCGTAGACCGAGATTGGCTCGAACGGGTGGTCCTCGGGCGTCGGGCGGGGCGCCTCGCCGTACACCGTCGAGGAGGAGGTGTAGAGCAGGCTGTCCACGCCCGCGTCGTCCATCGCCTCGAGGACGTTCATCGTCATCCCGGTGTTGGCCTCGAACTGCCGGCGCGGCGCGTCGGTGTCGACGTACTTGTCCGCGGCGGCGAGGTGGCAGATGAGGTCGGTGTCGCCGTCGATGGCGGCGCGGGCCGCGTCGGGGTCGGTGAGGTCGGCCTCGCGGAAGGCGACCCCGTCGGGGACGTCGTCGCGCTCGCTGTTCGAGAGGTCGTCGACGACGGTGACGTCGTTGTCGGCGGCGAGGCGCGCGGCGAGCGGTGCGCCGACCAGCCCCGCACCGCCGGTGACGACGATGGTGCGGTCCGTGAGGTCCATGCGCGGCATCGCGCCGGCCGGCGCAAGTGCCTTCCGGTGGGCGGGGCGGGTCGGTGTCTCCGACGGCGTCGGCCCCGTCACCGGCGGTCGTCAACGCTTATCCCGGGGCACGGTCTACGACGCGGCATGACAGGTCACGTGAGCCGGCGGTCGGTGCTCGGGGCGGCCGGCGCCGGGGCCGGGGTCGCGGCGGCGGGCTGTCTGCGGAGCGGCCCGGACTGCAGCGACACGCTCCCCGACCCATGGCGGGGCAAGCGGGACGCCGCCGTCGTCGTGGAGGCCTACGAGGACTTCGCGTGCCCCCACTGCAAGCGGTACAACCTCCAGTACGTCCCCCGGCTCGTCTCCGAGTACGTCGAGCCCGGGCGCATCCGGTACGAGCACCACGACTACCCGATACCGGTGGCGTCCCCGGCCTCCTGGACCGCGGCGAACGCCGCCCGCGCGGTGCAGGACCTCGCGGACCGCGAGGCGTTCTGGACCTACGTCCACCGGCTCTTCGAGGAGCAGTCCCGGCTGGGCCTCGACCTCTACGAGTCCCTGGCGGAGGAGGTCGGCGCGCCGCCCACCGAGGTGCGTGCCGCGGCCGAGGAGCGGAGCTACGACGACACGGTGCGGTGTGACAAGCAGACCGGCTCGGACCGCGGCGTCCAGGGCACGCCGTGGGTGTTCGTCGACGGCGAGCGGGTCCCCTTCACCACGTACGGCGGACTCGCCGACGCCATCGACCAGGCGCTCGACCTGGCGGGCGTCGGGGGCGGGTGATGGGCGACCAGTCGGCGGCGGACGACCGGCCGACGCCCGGTGCGCCCGTGACGGTCCTCCGCCTCGGCCACCGGCCCGGGCGGGACGACCGGATGACCACCCACGTCGCGCTCACCGCGCGGGCGCTCGGCGCCCGGCGCGTGCTCCTGCCCGAGAACGCCACCGACGCCCTCGAGACGGCCCGGGACGTCACCGACCGCTTCGGCGGTCCCTTCGCCGTCGAGCAGGTGGCCGACCCGGCCGCGGCGGCCGCCGGCTGGGACGGCCCCGTCGCCCACCTCACGATGTACGGCGAGCCCGTACAGGAGCGCATCGCCGACGTGCGCCGTGCGGTCGGGCTCGGCGGAGCGGAGCCTGCCGAGGACGGCACCGGGCGCGACCACCCCGCGACCACCGGGGGCACCGACGGGCTCCTCGTCGCCGTCGGCGCGGAGAAGGTCCCGTTCTCGGTGTACGAGCGCGCCGACTGGAACCTCGGGGTGACGAACCAGCCCCACTCCGAGGTGGCCGCGCTCGCGGTCTTCCTCGACCGGCTCTTCGACGGCGCGGAGCTGGAGCGGGAGTGGGCGGACGCCGACCGCCGGGTCGTGCCGCAGGCCACCGGGAAGCGGATGGAGTCACTCGACGGGTAGCGGACCGTCCCGACGCCGGCGGACCCCGGACCGCAGCGGGACGCGACGGCCGCGTGAAAAGACTTAACCGCGGCTCGGCCGGACGCTCCCGTAATGGCTTTCGAGGACCTCCTGGAGGACCCCGTCGTCCAGAAGTACCTCCACGAACTGGTCGGGCCGACCGGGATGCCCGTCGCGGCCGCCCCGCCGGACGGCGAGGTCACCGACGAGGAGCTGGCCGAGCGGCTCGGCCTCGAGCTCAACGACGTGCGGCGCGCGCTCTTCATCCTCTACGAGAACGACCTCGCGACCTACCGGCGGCTCCGGGACGAGGACTCCGGCTGGCTCACCTACCTCTGGACCTTCGAGTACGACAACATCCCCGGGAACCTCAGAGACGAGATGGAGCGGCTCCTCGAGGCCCTCGTGGCCCGCAAGGAGTACGAGCTGGACCACCAGTTCTACCTCTGTGAGGTGTGTGCGCTCCGCTTCGAGTTCGGCGAGGCGATGGAGCGCGGGTTCGAGTGCCCCGAGTGTGGCTCGCCGCTGGAGTCCATGGAGAACACCCACCTCGTCGACGCCATCGACGAGCGCATCGCCGACATCAGAGACGAGCTGAAAGTCGACACCCGGCAGGTCGAGGCCTGATGGTCGTCCTCGCGACGAAGGTCTACGTCCACGGCGAGGCCCGCGACCGCGCACTCGACGCCCTCGAGTCGCTCGTGGACAACGCCGTCGGCGACCTCGCGGTCACCTGGACGCTGGGCGTCCGCGACGACGACTTCCCCTCGGTGACCGTCGGGGGCGAGGACGCCACCGCGGCGCGCAACGCGCTCCGCGAGGAGTGGGGCGCCGTCACCCCGGAGTTCGAGGACGGCGAGGTGTACGTCGGCACCCTCGAGTCCTGGGACGACGAGGGCATCGTCCTCGACGCGGGGCGGGACGTCCGCGTCCCCGCCGACCAGCTCGGACTCGGCCCGGGCTCGCCCTCCCAGGTCCGCCAGCGCTACGGCCTCGTCCAGCACCTCCCGCTCCGGTTCGCGTACGGCGACCCGCCCGCGCTCGCCGAGGGCGAGGTGGACCGCCTCTACGGGTGGACCCGCGGCCCGGGCCGGCTCAACGCGAACAGCGTCACGCGCGCACAGCTCCGCGCCACGGTGAACCGCGCGGGCCACGCCGACGACGTGGTCGCGGTCGAGCGGCTCGGCCTCCTCGAGTCGAGTGTCGTCTGCGCCGAGGGGACGGACCCGCCGGGACTGCTCGCCGCCGTCGGCGAGCACCTCCCCTCGGAGCTGCTCTGCGTCGTCCCATGACGCCGGCGGCGCGCCGGGGCGCCCTCGCGCTCCTCGCGCTCGCCCTCCTCGCCGGCTGCGCCGGCGCCCCCTCGGACGCACAGCTCAACGCCGAGGCCACCTACGACTGGGAGACCGACGCGGCGGCGACCTACGACGTCCGCGGCGACCGCTTCCGCGCGCTCTACCGCGTCGACGCCGGGCAGTCGGTCGCCATCTACCAGACGGTGGACCTCGGTGGCGAGACCGCGCTCCCAATCTCCGGGCTCCGCTTCCGGTACCCGAACGGGTCGGTGCTGCGGCCCGACGGCACGCTCGAGACCGCCGGCGGCGAGCGGCGGCCGGGCGCGGCGCTCGCGGTCGAGCAGCGCGACGAGCGGACGGTCGTCACCGCTCCAGCCGACGGGCGCCTCGCCTACACCGCGCCGACGCAGTTCAAGCACTTCCACGTCCCTATCCTCGTCGAGGGGTCCCACGAGGTCGTCCTGCCGCCGGACACGCGCATCTCGGTCCCCATCCTCGGCCTCGCGTCGCCGGGCGGCTACGAGCGCACCATCGAGGACGGCCGCGTCCACCTCCGGTGGGGCCAGACCCCCTCGGAGGCCATCGACCTCCAGTACTACCTCCAGCGGGACCTCTACATCTACGGCGGCCTGGTGGGTGCACTGCTCCTCGCGGCGGTCGGGGGCACGCTGTACTACCGGCGACAGATCCGGGCGCTCGAGCGCCACCGCGAGGAGGCGGGCATCGACGTCGAGTGACCGGCGCGGTCCCGCGGGGTCGGCGGCTCCCCGCCGGCAGGGCCACGACCGGCGTCAGCGCAACAGCAGGGCGAGCCAGACGACGACGAGCACGAGACCGAGGGCGAGCACCGCGGTGCCGGCGGCCGCCACGGGGACCGCCCCCGGAGCGGTCGACGCGAGTGCGGACTGGAGCATGTGCGGTACTCGCGCTCGCCGGCCCTTAAGCGTTCAGGAGCGCAATCCGGGGCCTTTTCTCCGGGCCGGGCCACGCCTGGCGCATGCGGACCGTCGGCGTGGTAGTGAACCCCATCGCCGGGATGGGCGGGCGCGTCGGCCTGAAGGGCACCGACGGGCTGGTCGAGGAGGCCCGCGCCCGCGGTGCCGACCCGCGCGCGCCGGAGCGCGCCGAGGCGGCGCTCCGCGCGCTCGCGACCCACGCCGGCGCCGACGGCCACGGCGGCGAGGCGGTCCACGTCCTCACGTGGGGCGACGGGATGGGGGAGGACGCGGCGCGGGCGGCCGGCCTCGACCCGGCGGTGCTCGGCGTGCCCGACGGGCCCGAGACGACCGCCGCGGACACCCGCGACGCGGTGCGGGCGTTCGTCGAGCGGGGCGTCGACCTCGTGCTCTTCGTCGGCGGGGACGGGACGGCCGTGGACGTGGCCGACGCCCTCGAGTCGGCCGGGGCCCTCGACCCGGGCGACGGTGGGGTGCCGGTGCTCGGCGTCCCGGCGGGCGTGAAGGTGTTCTCGGCCGTCTTCGCGGTGCGGCCGGAGGCCGCGGGACGCATCGCCGCCACGTTCGAGGCGACCGAACGGGCGGAGGTGAGCGACCTCGACGAGGCGGCCTACCGCGAGGGCGAGGTGCGCTCGCGGCTCCACGCGGTCGTCCCCGTCCCGGTCGCGGAGACCCGACAGGCGGGCAAGCAGGTGGCGCGGGCGGACGTCGAGGGCGTCGTCGCGGCGGTGGCCGAGGACGTCCGGGCTCACCCCGAGACGACCTCCGTGTTCGGACCCGGCGGCACCGTCGGCGCCATCGAGGAGGCACTCGGCGTGGACGGCTCGCCGCTCGGGGTCGACGTCTACCGCGGCGACCGACTCCTCGTCCGGGACGGCGGCGCCCGCGACGTCGAGGCCGCGGTCGGCGTCGGGGAGACGGCCGGGACGGCGGTGGCAGCGGGGGAGGCCGCGTCGGAGGACGACCGGGTCGTCATCGTCGTCTCGCCGGTCGGCGGCCAGGGCTTCCTGTTCGGTCGCGGGAACCTCCAGCTCTCGCCGGCGGTCATCCGCCGGGCCGACGAGATATCGGTCGTCGCCTCGCGGCGCAAGCTCGACGACGTCGGCGTCCTCCGCGTCGACACCGGCGACCCGGCCCTCGACGAGGACCTGCGCGGGTGGCACCGCATCCGGACCGGCCGGGTCGAGGAGCGCCTGGTCGAGGTGCGGTGAGGGGCCGGCGGGCGCGCCCGTGCTGCGCAGTTTAAGGCCGTCAGGATAGATTAAAGGTCTCCCGGAAGTATGAGAGGGCATGGATACGCGAAAGGTCCAGCGGCTGGGGCCCTCCACCCTCGCGATGACGCTCCCGGCGGAGTGGAGCCGCGAGTTCGACGTCGAGAAGGGCGACGAGGTGACCATCCGGCAGAGCGGGAAGGGGACGCTGACGGTGACGCCGCCGTCGGCCCGCCAGGGCGGGGCGGAGGCGACCATCACCGCGGACAGCCTCGACGCGGACTCCGTCGAGCGCGCCATCGTCGGCCAGTACGTGCTCGGCCGTCGGGTCATCCACGTCGAAAGCGACCGCACCCTCGACAGCGAGCACATCAACGCGGTCTACCGCGCGGAATCTCAGCTGATGGGCCTCGGCGTCATCGAGGAGACGCCCCGGCGCATCACCATCCGGTGCTCTGTCGACCCCGGGGACTTCGACCTCGACAACCTCCTCGGCCGGCTCGAGTCGACCGGGCGCACGATGCGGACCGAGGCCATCGAGGCCCTCGCAACCGGCGACGGCGACCTCGCCGAGCGCGCACTCAACCGCGAGCGGCAGGCGAACAAGATCTTCGTGTTGCTCCTGCGCCTCATCTTCACCGCCTACCAGAACCCGAGTCTCGCTCGCGCCGTGGGGCTCGACGACGGGTTCCCGCTCATCGGGTACCGGTCTGTCGCGAAGAACCTCGAGCTGACCGCCGACAACGCCGAGGACATCGCCGAGATCGCCCTCGAGACCGAGGCCGACTCGCTCGACGTCGACGACGAGACCCTCGACCGCATCGAGGCGTTCACGGCGCAGGTCGACGAGGTGACCGAGGCCGCCGTCCACGCGGTGGTAGAGCGTGACTACGAGCGCACCATCGCGGTCCGCGAGCTGTTCCAGGAGCTCTCCAACCGCGAGGTCGAGATCCTCGACGACCTCCCGGAGATGGACAACGAGGACCTCCTCCGCGTCCGCGAGGTCCTGGTGAGCCTCCAGCAGACGGCCCAGTACGCCGTCCGGAACGCCGAGATCGCGGCCAACCTGGCGCTCAACGAGCAGACCGACGCCCGGCCGGTCGAGACGCCCGAAGCCGAGGCCGAGTAGGCGACGGCAACGCCCCGGGCCGACGCAGCCCGCGCTCGCCGCTCCCGCCCGCCGCCGGTCGGCGCCCTACGCGGGCGGCCGCGACACGCGGGGCAACAGCCCGCCGTCGTCCGTCGTCGTCTGCTCGGTGGTCGTGGTGGGCTCCGCGGTGGTGGTCGTGGAGTCCGACGACTCCGTGGTCGTCGCGACCGTCGTCGTGTCGGTCGAACCGTCGGTCGTGGTCCCGGTGGTCGTGTCGCCACCCAGGATGGAGGTCGTGCCCAGGAGACCGCCGTCGTCGCTCGTCGTGGTCGTCGTGCCGGACGGCGTGGTGGTCGTGGTCGGACCGTCGCCGGCGTCGCTCCCGTTCTTCGTCCCGAAGAAGTCCGTCTCGATGGTCTTCTCGTGGGACAGCTGGGGGAGCGGCAGACGCACCGACGTGCCGCCGACGTCCACGCGCGCGTAGAAGTCGATGAGGATGTCGGTCACCTGGTTCCGCCGGACGTGGGTGACCCACCACTCGTCGAGGCGGCTGTTGTCGATGACGACCGTCGTCCGGAGCGTCCGGGCGGTCTTCGGGGGAACCACGAGGGGGTCCTCCACGCGGCCCTCGCCGACGTCGACGTCGTTCATCGAGACGTTATACTCGAGTTCGGTCACCGCCAGTGGCACGGCGTTCGGGTTGTAGATGCGGAAGGCGATCCGCACCGGGGTCTCCGAGCTGCTCACGGCGCCCCACCGGGCGGACGTGCGGTTGATGTACGCGACCGGGTCGGGAACCAGCGGTCCCGGCCCCTCCACGGCCCGCGTCTCCGTGGAGTTGAACCCGCCGAGGATGTCCGTCTCGATGGGGCGGGAGACGGGCTGGGTGTGGACGCACTGCCCGAGCGTGTCCGAGCACGCCGTCGCGTCGACCGCGAGCCGGGTGTGTTCGCCGTTCGAGACGTGAGAGGCCCACCACGCCGGGATGCGCTCGTTGTCGAGGAGGGTCCGGAACGCGAGCGTGGAGCGGCCCGTCCCGATCCCGACGCCGGCCTTCGTCCCGTTCGCCATCGGGATGTCGTTCATCGAGACGGTGTAGTCGACGGAGACCCCGCCGAGGCGGACCCCGACCGGGTTGGGGTTCCGGAGCACGAGGTCGGTCTCGATGACGGTCGCCGTCTGATTGACCGGTCCGAAGGCGTTCTGGACCGCGACGACCGACGGGATGCCGAGGATGCCCAGGGCGTAGAGGCCCACGACGAGCGCCGCCACACCGACGATCGCCACGACGGCGATGCGGAGTCGGCTGCCGAAGAGCGTGGAGCGGACCGTCATCGCCTCCGAGTGGCGGCCCCGACAGGTTACCTGTTCTGGTCGGGAGCGAAACCGCAAAGGGGACGCCCCCAGACGCGACACCATGGCCACGACACGCGACACCGACACCGGACTCGGCCTCGGACTCGCCTTCGGCGTGCTGGCGGCCGCGGCGGCCGCCTACCAGTTCGCCGCGGCCGGGCAGGTCCAGACCGCGTGGGGGTTCGCGGCGGCCGCCGCGCTCGCGACCCTCTCGGTCGCCGCGTTCCACCTCTCCTGAGCGGTATCGGCCCCCGGGCACGTCCACACCACCGCGAATCCGCCGGCGCGCCGCCGATCCCGTCGGTCAGTCCGGAGGTCCCGTCGCCGGTAGCGTAAGGTGTTAAGCCCGTGCGGCCGTAGCACGCGTGATGACCCAGTTCGACGAAGCCGACCGGGCGATCGTCGAGCACCTCCACGAGAGCGCCTCGGGCGGCAAGCGCTACTTCCGCGCGCGCGGCATCGCCGAGAGCCTCGGCCTCACCGCGAAGCAGGTCGGGACCCGCCTCGCCCGGCTCGCCGGCGAGACCGACGAGGTCGACATCGAGAAGTGGGGTCGCTCCCGCTCCACGACCTGGCGCGTCGAGCCGGCGTGACGGTCCGGGTCGAGCGGACCGTCCACGTGAACGCCCCGCCGGAGCAGGTGTGGGGTCTCGTCGCCGACCCCGCGTTCCGGGCCGGCGCGATCGACGTCGTCGCCGCCCACGACGTGGACGACGACGGTGCGACCTGGGAGGTGGAGCTCCCGCTGGTCCCGCGGACGCTCACCGTCGAGACGACCGAGAACGAGAGCGACCCGCCGCAGTTCGTCCGCTTCGTCGGGCGGTCGGCGGCGTTCCACGTCGTCGGCGAGCACGAGCTCGAGCCCGCGGACGGGGGGACCCGGCTCCGCTCGCGGTTCACCGTCGACGGGCGGCTCCCGGGCGTCGAGCGGTTCTTCGAGGCGAACCTCGACGCCGAACTCGAGCGCCTCGAGCGGGCCCTGCAGACCCAGCTCGCGAGTGAGTAGGTTTAAACCGGGTGAGACACCTACGTTGAGGTGCCGATCGCCGACGCTTTTCTCGTCGGTGGTTCGGCACAACCACACCGCGCCCCCACACGCTGCCGGCGCCCGGACCGGCAGCCCCGGCGGGGACCCCGGCCCCGCCACCGCTCCGCTCCCACCCGTCGCCGCCGAGTACCGCAAACCCGTGCTCCCCGGACCGGCGGGTGCACGGCGCTCACGTCGCGGCCTTCTCGATCTCGCCCTTGACGCCGGGCGCGTCGAAGGCGTGGTCGGGGCGGATGTTCACGAAGTCGAGGAACGCTCTGGCCTCGAGGAGGGTGCTCGCGTCGTACGCGCCCAGCGCCGCATCGACGGCGGTCCGCGACCCGACCAGCGGTTCGAGGGCGGCCAGTCCACAGGCGACATCGTACGCGCGGGCGCCCGCGATGGCGTCGCCGTCGACCGCCGTCGCGTCGATGAAGTACAGGTCGCCGTCGCTGACGAGGACGTTCTCGGCCCGGAGGTCCCCGTGGGCGAGACCGGCCCGGTGCATGGTCGCCAGCGCGTCGAAGAGCGCGGGGGCGAGCCCCGCCGCGCGACCGGCGTCGACCGCGTCGAGGGGCTCGAACTCGGCGATGTACTCCAGGACCAGCACGCCGAGACCGTCGTGCTCGAAGGCCTCGATCGGGGCCGGGGCGTTCACCCCGAGGCCCCGCATCCGGCGGGTCGCCGACAGCTCGTGGTCGGCCATCTCCACGGGGTCCCCGAAGTGCTCGAAGAAGCCGGGCGTCCCCGAGGAGACCGCCCCGAGGTTCCGGCCGGTCGTGAGCAGCGCGTGGACGAGGGAGTGCTGGGGCGTGATGATCTTCACGAAGTACTCGTCGTTCACGACGCAGGGCGTCGAGAGCCAGTTGTCCGCCTCGAGGAAGCGCACCCGGACCGTCGGCTCCTCGTACCGGCGGGCCACCTCGGCAGCGACGGCCTCGAGGCGGTCCCAGGGGACGCGCCCGCGGAGGAGCCGGCGGAACGCCATACCCTCCCCTCGGTGCTCGCGGGGATAAATCGTCGCCCACGCCGGCGCCACCGCGGCCGGCGCCCTACATCCCCATGTCGGCCGCCGCGTCGGGGACCGGCAGCGCGTCGGGCGCGACGCCGAGCAGCTCGGCGGCGTGGTCGAGCGCCATCTCGAGCCCGTAGTAGCGCTCGAACTCCCGGCCCGAGCCGTCCCGCACGGCGAGCATCGCGTACCCCTCCCGGTTCTGCGCGACGACGGCCGACCGGTCCCCGCGTGAGAAGCGGACCTGCCGCTCCGTCTCGGTCTCCACGTACCGGGCGTCGATGCCGTCGGCCGACGCCACCGTCTCGTCCATGTCCCTGTACGCGGGCGTGCGGGAGAAAAAGTGTCCGGACCGGCGGACCGCCCACAGCCCGGGACGCCGCCACCGTCGACCGGACCCGGCGACGAAGGCCCGTGCCGTTTTCCGCCGGCGCCATGCGTTTCGCTGGCGCCAACTATTGCCACTCGGCGCCCGTCGACGGCGACCGGTCGTCCGACCCGGACGCCGGTCCTTACTGGACATTCATACAGTATTCTCTCCATATCTCGACTAGAACCCACCAGAAGTCGACCGGCAAAATTTGCGAAATATAGGCCTTCGGGTACTGCTCTACGTTCCGACATCCACCGGTGGACAACTGCACAGTTCCATTCAGCAGCTTTATCTTGCGGGCTCCACCACACGGACGTATGACAAGCGAGGTCAACCCGTACGAGAGCCTCCGCGAACAGATCGACGACGCCGCGGCCCACGTCGACGTGGAGCCCGGCCGCCTCGAGCGCTTCAAGCGCCCCGAGCGCATCCTCGAGACCAACCTCTCGGTGGAGCTGGACGACGGCTCCGTCGAGGTGTTCACGGCCTTCCGCTCGCAGTTCAACGGCGACCGCGGCCCGTACAAGGGCGGCATCCGCTACC
>JBDGTC010000129.1:0-12215 GCA_042217215.1 Halobacteriaceae archaeon | reverse complement strand
GGTGGATCTTCTCCGAGCGCGCCTCGCTCTCGTAGAGCGTGAGCGACCCGCTGCCGGGTCGGGAGAGGATGGCGGTGGTGAGGACGATGACGCCGACGCCGCCGACCCACTCGGTGAGCGTCCGCCACCACTGGAGCGCGTGGGGGAGGGCCGACTCGTCGTCGGTCATCGTGAGCCCGGTGCCCGTGAACCCGCTCATCGACTCGAAGAGCGCGTTGAGGGGATTGCGGAAGGCGCCGAGGGTCGACGCCGCACGGCCGGAGAACTCGGGCGCGACGCCCAGCGGGTCGACGGCGACGGTCCACGCCACGAACACGAACGGGAGCGCGCCCGCGATCGCCACCGCGAACCACCCGACGGCGGCGACCACCATCGCGTGGAGCTTCGCGGGGTCGGCGGCGTCCCGGAACCGCCGGTGGAGCAGGTGGCCGGTCGCGAACGCGATGGCGCCCGCGAGGACCATCGGCGCCAGCGCGTAGTACTCTCCCCAGGCGAGCGGCGCGAGCAGGCCGACCCCCACCACGGCCGCGAAGGCCTCGAGGATGCGGCCCACGTCCCGGCCGATGGTCGCCGCGGGGCCGCCGGTTCGTCCCGACATATCACTCCCGGTGGTCCTCGAAGTGCCCGAACACGTCGGTCAGTTCCGGGGCGGCTCCCTTGCCGGAGTAGACGGTGAGGAGGTCGCCCGCGTGGATGCGCGTCTGTCCGCGCGGCGTGATGGGTTTGGCCTCGCCCTCGCGCTCGACGGCCACCACGAGGGCGTCGTCGGGGAGGAGCCCCTCGTCGGCGGCCTCGATGAGGGTCTTCCCCTCGATGGGCGCGCCCTCGGTGACGCTGATCTCGAAGACCTCCGCCTCCTCGCCGATGCGCATGTAGTCGACGATGGCCGGCCGGGCGACGGCGCGGTAGAGGTACTCCGCGATGAGCTCCTGTGGGTTCTCCATGGTGTTCACGCCGATCTGGCGGAAGAGTCCCATGTGCTCGGGGTTGTGCACGACCGAGAGGATGGCCGGGATCTCGAACTCCTTGGCGAGCAGGCAGACCATGATGTTCGTCGCGTCCTGGTCGGTCGTCGAGATGACCGCGTCGGCCCGCTCCGCCCCTGCGTCCTCGAGTGTCTCCTTCGTCGTCGCGTCGGCCTCGAGCACCAGGCAGTCGTGGGCGTCGGCGACCGCGTCGGCCTTCCCCGGGTCGCGCTCGACGACGACCACCTCGTTGCCCGAGCGCGTGGCGATCTCGATGAGGGGCGTCCCGATGTCCCCCGCCCCGACGACGATGATGTACATTGCGCGGTGGTTCTCGCGTGGCCGTTGAAAGCGTACCGCCTTCGGCCGCTGCTACGGCCTCTCTCGGTCGGGCAGGACGACGACCGGCCGGTCGGCACCGCCGATGAGGTCGAGCGCGACGTCGCCGGTCAGGAGCTTCACCCACCGGCTCCCGCCACGCGGCGTGAACACGATGGCGGTCGCGTCGTGCTCGCCCGCGGCGACGACGGCCTCCGCGACGTCCGTGGCGTAGCGGATGTCGGTCTCCACCGTCGCCGGCGCGTCGCCGAGCGCCTCGACCGCCGCGTCGAAGACGTCGCCGGCGTACGCCTCGCGCTGCTCCACGGAGGCCTTGTCCGGGGCGCCGCCGGCCTTCTCGATGACGTGGACGGCGACCACCGTGGCGCCGTCGGCGAGCCGGGGGGCGAGCGCGCGTCCCGTCGCCGCGGCGTCCTCGGGGCTCGCGACGGGGACGACCACGCGCTCGAGGAGTGGGTCGGTCATCGCGGGACTCCTCCGTTGGGCCGGCGTTCTGTCGCGTCGGAGTGGTTCATGGCCCGAGCGTCGCACCCGGAGGGCAAAAACGTCCGGTGCGGCCCAGAGGAAGCCGTTACCCCAGCGAGAGGGTGCCGGTCGACCGTTCACCCTCCATCTCGGAGCCGTGGCGCTTCGTCCGCAGGGACCGTCCGAGGAGGAACAGCGGCACACTCCACAGCAGGTTCAACACCACGACCGCGACAATCGAGAGCGTCGTCACCGTCGTCGCGAGTCCCCCGTCCCGGGTCGTCAGGAGCGAGAGCTGCCACACGGCGAAGGGGACGTGGGTCGCCACCCAGGCCCAGGAGAGCCGGCGGGTCGTCTCCGGAGACCCCTCGAGGCCCGCGAGCGCGGCGACGAGCAGCGAGATGGTCGTCAGGAGGGCAACGGCGAACGCGATCCAGTGGCTCTCGTGCCAGGGTGACCCGGAGACGACGGCGTCCGCTGTGACTGCCGCGATGAGGGCGAGTAGCGAGCCCCCGACCAGGACGCTCCGGAAGGTCGGGAGATCCGTCGAGTCACGGCCCCGATACCACAGCGCACAGACCGCGGTGACGACGTAGAGACAGCTCACGGCGACGTAGTACTGTCCCGGGGGAAGGAGGCCGAGAATCGCTGGCCAGTCGAGCATCGGCCCTACGGCCGTCTCCATGACCCGTCCCCACACCGGCACCGCGGTGGCGAGTGCGAGCCCTGCCGAGAGGACGAGGAGGTCGAGCCGCTCGCGGTCGCTGGCCAGCATATCTATTTTCTTTATGCTTCTCTTGTCATATTTCTTGTGCTAATCGTCACGTGTCGGGAAGGAACCGACCCCCGTATCGAGGGACCAAGCGGTCCGTGTCCCCGCGCTCGTGTCAACGACGGGCGCGGCGCTCCCTGTCGCTATCGGACGGTCGAAAGAAATGCGACGGGGTCCGCACCGCGCCTCGGGCGTGTCGGCGGGCTGCTCACGGCTCACTCCGGGGCTCGCGGCTCCGCCGCTCGCCCGTCCGGTGGCCTCGCTCCGCTCGGAGACCCGTTCGCCGTTCGCTCGCACCGAGGCCTCCCTCCGGTCGGCCTCGCGCCGCCCGCCTCCCGCCCTCGGTCTCGCGGTCCGCTCGCTCCGCTCGCGAACCGCGCTAGCCCCCGCCGAGGAACGACCGCATCATGGGGTACATCTCCATGATCTGCTCCTCGGCGATCTCCTCGTAGAGCTTGTACGTGATCGAGATGTCCAGCAGGAGGCTGGTCCCCGAGACGTTGCCGATGGTGCCCATCATGTTCGCGCCGACCGCGACCAGGCCCACCAGGGCGCCGCCGATGACCGTCACCTGCGGGATGTACCGCTCCATCACGCGCTCGATCGAGCCGCGGTTCTTCCGGAACCCGGGGATCTGCATCCCCGAGCCCTGGATCTGCTTCGCGGTGGCCTCCGGGCCCATGTCGGCGGTCTCGACCCAGAAGATGGCGAAGATGGCACCGCCGACGACCATGAAGGTGAGGTCGACGCCCACCCGGAGCAGGACCTCCCAGACGGCCTTCCCGGGCCCACCGGAGATCCACCACATCCAGTCGTAGGGCGACTGGATCGGCGCGAGGAAGTAGAGCACCCCGCCGACGACCTGCCCCTGCGAGCTGTAGATACCCAGCCAGTCGGGCATGCTCGCCGCGCCGAGCTGTGCGTTGAGCAGGCGGCCCATGAACTGGATGTTGGCCTGCAGCGCGCGCACGAGAATCATCGGCAGGACGGACGCGTAGATGAGCTTCACCGGGAACCGCCCGCGAGCGCCCTTCACCTGCGCGTGCGAGAGCGGGATCTCGACGCGCACGCTCTCGGCGTACACGACGACCACGAAGATGAGGACCGTCGTGGCGAGGGGGACGAGGCCGGCGCTCTGGTCGAACAGGATGGTGCTGGTCCACGCGGAGGTGAGCGCCGGCGGGAGCTGCACGGCGCCGGTCGCCCACCCGATCCACGTCGGGAGCATCCCGCCGGTGCCACCCCAGTAGAAGAGCCCGGCGATGAGGCTCTGGGAGACGCCGGCGACGATGAACAGCCCGACGCCGGAGCCGACGCCCCACTTCGAGACGACCTCGTCCATGTAGAGGACGAGGAGACCGCCCACCGCGATCTGGAGGAAGATCAGCACGCTCACGCCGAGGGAGGTCAGCCCCAGCGCCTGCGCGACCGCGGTGTCGACCGGGAGGAAGTTCCCCATGAACACCATCGGAATGCCGGTCAGGCAGATCATCACGATGACCAGTGCCTTCTGGAGACCCTGGTAGATCATCTGATCGCGGGGCTGGCTGGTGTCGAGACCGAGCAGGTCGGCACCGCTCAGCAGCTGGAGCACGATCGACGCCGTGACGATCGGTCCGATGCCGAGCTGCATGATGGAGCCCTGCTGGGCCGCGAGCAGCGCGCCGAACTGGCCGTAGAGGTCGGTCAGCCGGCCCTGGTCGACGCCGAAGAGGTAGACGTTCGTGAGGAAGAAGTAGATGACGAGGATGCCGGCCGTCCACCCGAGCTTCCGGCGGAACGGCACGTGACCCTCCGGGCGCTCGACGCCGGGGAAGCGCGTCAGGTACGGTCCGGCGACGTCCTTCCAGCCCATGGGCGATCAGGCACCCGACTCCGCGTCCTCGGTGTCCGCCTCGTCGTCGGCGGCCGCCGCCTCGCCGCGCTCGGAGAGGACGGCCTCGCCGCCGGCGTCGGCAAGCTTCGCCTCGGCGGTCTCGCTGAACGCGTCGGCGACGACGGTGAGCGACTCGTGGACCTGGCCGTCGCCGAGGACCTTCACGGCGTCGGCCTCGTGACCGTCCTCGACGACGTCGCGCGCGTCCACGCGGTAGCCGCCGTCGTCCTCCTCGGCGAGCCCCTCGGCGGCGAGGACGACGGCGTCCTCGTCGAGCTCGCGCACGGAGATCTCGCGGACGTCGCGCTCTACCTTCTGGGGGCGCTTGAAGCCGGACTTCCCCAGCGGGCCGTACTGCGATCGCTCGTGCTTGCGCCGCCCCGCGCGTCCGCGACCGCCCCGGTGACCGGCGCCGCGCCGGTTCTTCTGGGAGCCGCCGCCGTGCGTGCGGGAGCCGCGCTGTCGCTTGTTCTTGCTCGTCATTGTTATCGCATCGCCGTCAGCAGGTCGTCGATCGACGCGGTGTCGTGACGACCCAGGTCGCCGCCGTCGGCGACCGGGTTCTTGATGCCGTCGTGACCGCCACGGGGCGGGTGGAGCCGGAGCGTCGGCGAGAGACCGGCGTCCTGGAGCGTGGTCTCCTCGGCGAGGAGCCCCTCGGCCAGCGCGGTCACGTCGTCGTAGCCGGTGTGCTCGGCGACCCACTCGTCGGTGACGTCGTCGCCGTCGGCGGTCTCGCCCCGGCGGTCGAGCAGCGTCGCGACGACGTCTGCGCTCGGCTCGCCGAACGCGACGTAGTCGTTGACCTTCGCGATCATGCCGCGGTAGGCGTCGGTCTCCGGGACGAGGGTGGCGTGGTTCACGCGGTGGACGTTCAGCATGGACAGCGTGTCCCGGATGGGCCCGGTCGTGTCCACCTCGCCGCGGAGTCGAACGATGGCCTGCATCACTCGATCACCTCGCGTGCCGCGCGGGCGTGCTGGGGCACCCGCGCCTCGGTCGTGTTCCGGAGCGCGATGAACGCCGCCTTCGCGAAGTTCACCGTGGTCCGTGTCTTGCCCGACGAGCGTGTCCACGCGTCCTCGATGCCGGCGAGGCGGAGGACGTACTTCACCGTGTCCCCGCCCGCGAGGCCGAGCCCGCGCGGGGCGGGGATGAGGTCGACCTCGACGCTGCCGGCCTTGCCGCTCGTGCGCAGCGCGACCGTGTGGGGCGTGCCACAGCCACACTCCCAGGAGCCACAGCCCCGGGAGACGTCGATGATGTTGAGCTTCGCGATCTCGATGGCGCGCTGGATGGCGCCGCCGACCTGGTCGTCGCGGCCCTCCGCGTAGCCGACGTAGCCGTCGCGGTTGCCGACGACGACCGAGCACCGGAACTTCACCCGGCGCCCGGAGTCGGTCATGCGCTGGACCATGTTGATGTCCAGCACCTCGTCCTCCAGCCCCGGCAGGAGCTGGTCGACGATCTCGGGTTCCTTGAGCGGCAGCCCCGTCGCGAGGGCGGCCGCCATCGATTCCACCTCGCCGTCCTGGACCTGACGGCCCAGTCGCGTCTGGGGCTCCCAGCCGCGCTGTCCCTGGCTCATTCGAAGTCCTCCTGGATCGCCGCGAGCGTCGCGTCAAAGTGCGCGGGCAGCTCGGTCGCGTCGAACGACCCGCTGTACAGGTCGTCCGCTCGCTGCTCGGCGTACGCCGCGACGTGTTCTCCGCGAGTGCGGTCCCAGTCGGCGAACACCGACTCGTTGTGGGGGACGTCCAGGCCGGCGTCGATCGCCCCTTCCTGGACGGCGAACACCTTCGCGCCCGGCGTCGGGCTGTTGAGCCCGATGTCGGCGACGGCCTCCTCGAGGCCGTCCGCCAGGGCGCGAGCGCCCGCCAGGTACCCCGTGAGGTACGCGCTGGGGAGGTTCCCGGTGGGAGCCTCCCAGCCGTACGCCGCGAGGTCACCCGAGTACGCACTCGCCGTCGTCTCGTCGCCGTCGGGGCCGGGGACGACCAGCTGCGCCCTGACGTGGCGGTTCGAGAGCCGCGCCACGAGGCGCGGCTTGCCGGATTTCAGCAGGCGCAACCGCTGGTGGTAGTCCGTCCGGACCTCGCGACGGCGCCGCATCGGCACCTTGTATCGTGGTCCTGTTGCCATCGTTATCGCTCCTCCACGTCGTAGTGCTCCTCGACGTGGTTCATCATGCGGCGGACGTCCTCGAACTCGCCGCCGCTCACCATCCGGTACAGCTCGCGGTACTCCGACGGGTTCAGCGTCCCGTCGTCGCGGAGGTCGCGCAGGCGGCGGCGCTGGGCGCGCACCTGGCGCTGCCAGCGCTGCTTGCCGTCCTCGCGCGCACCGCCGGTGCCCCGGCGGGTGCCGGGACCCTTGCGGTGACCCTCGGAGCGCTTCTCGTCGCGCTCGCGGGCGCGGCCACGGGAGTTGCCCGCGGCCGCCTTCGCGCGGATCGCGCCCTCGTCGACGAGGTCGCGGACGTCCTCGCGGGTGATCGCCTCCGCGATGTCGCCCTGCGCGTCGGGGTCGAGCCAGACGCGGCCCTCGCCGACGTCCAGGACGTCGGCCGCGAGGCGGCGCTGGGCGGACAGGTCCGTCATTCGCCCACCTCCACCTCGACGTAGGTGGGGTTGAGCACGCGCACGCCGCGGTCGGCGGCCACGTCCTCGATGCGCTCGCGCTTGCGGTCGCCGACGGCCGCGGCGATGCGCACGGCCTCGGTGTCGGGGTCGACGGACTCCACCTCCTCGGGGCGGTGGACCCGGACCTCCTCGAAGCCGCTGGGGTGACGACCGCGCACCGCCGCGGGGCCGCGGTAGCCCGCCTCGACGGTGTCGCCCTTGCCCTTGATCCCCTTGCGCATCTTCGAGTGCGTGCCGCGGGGCTTGCGCCAGACGTTCTTCACGCGCTTCTTCTTGTGCTGGTCCTGGCGGTTGAACGAGGGCAGCGGCGTCGAGCGGCGCTCGCCCAGCAGCCGCGCCTCCTCGTCGTCGAGGTCGGGCGTCTTGTCGGCGTGCCCGCGGGGGCGGAGCTCCGTCTCCGCCTCGGCGGCCTCCTCGGCCACCTCGGCGGCCTCGGGTTCCTCCTCCTCGACCTCGGCCTCGGGGGTCTCCTCGACCTCGAGACCGCCGACGTCCGCCTTGATTCGGGCCGCGAGCGCGTTGCCCACGCCCTCGACCTCGGCGAGGTCCGCCTGGGAGGCACCCCGCAGGTCGTCGACCGTCTCGTAGCCGGCCGCGCGGAGCGCGTCGGCCTTGCTCGCACCGATACCGCTGACGTCCTCGAGTTCCTGTGGCTCGTCCGCCATGGGTCAGGCACCTCCCGTGGCCGTCTCCGGCTTCTCGACGATGTAGACGCCGTCCTGGAACACGCGGGTGTCCTTGTCGGTCACGCGCGTGAGCTGTTCGATGGCGCCGGCGGTCTGCCCGACGGCCTCCTTGTCGGGACCGGTGAGCACGACCTCCTCGCCGTCGACCATGACCTCGGTGTCGCCGCGGATCGGTGTGCGGCGCGGGGCGCGCTCGCCCAGGAAGTTCTCGATGACGACCTCGTCGCCCTCCACGGAGACCTGCATCGGGAAGTGGGCGTAGTGGACCTGCATCCGGTACTCCCACCCCTCGGTCACGCCGTGGAGCATGTTCCGCACGTGGCTCTCGAAGGTCCCGACCGTGGCGCGGGTCTTCGCGTCGTCGGCGTCGGCCTCGATGGCGACGACCTCGACGTCCTCCGACCCGCCCTCGGTCTCGCGGGACGTGGTCTCGACGGTCACGCTGACGTCGGGGTACCAGAGTCGCCGGGCGACCGACCCGTTGGGCCCCTCGACGGCGAGGTCGAGGTGGTCCACCGTGGCGGTCACGTCCTCGGGAACCGTGATTGTCGTTCGTTGGCTCATTGTCAGTAGACGTACGCGATTACCTGGCCACCGACGCCCGCCTCGCGGGCCTCGTAGTGGCTCATGACGCCCTGGCTCGTCGTCACCACGAGCGTCCCGTAGTCGCGAGCGGGGAGGTAGCGCTTCTCCCACTGCTCGAACTCGTCGACGCCCGCGGCGTACCGGGGCTTGACGGGGCCACACTCGTTGATGGCGCCCTTCAGTTCGACCTCGAACTTCCCGGCCTTGCCGTCGTCGACGAACTCGAAGCCGTCGACGTAGCCGCGGTCGTAGAAGACCTCCAGCACGCTGCCGATGAGGTTCGAGGCGGGCTCTACCGTCTGGCTCAGGTGGCCGACGCTCTCTGCGTTGTCGATGCCCGAGAGGGCGTCGGTGAGCGGATCTCTCCCTGTCATGAGTACTTCTTGAACCCCATGGAGCGCGCGATCTCGCGGAAGCACTGGCGGCAGAGCCACACGTCGTACTTCCCGACGAGGCCCTGCTTGCGCTCGCAGCGCCGGCACTCGTGGCGCTCGGTGGTTCGCTTGGCCGCGTTCTCTCCGGTCTCGATGTCGCTCTCGCTCATGTGATCACCACGTCGAACTCCCGCTCGAGGTACGCGATGGCGTCCTCGGGGGTGAGCCGGTGCCCCTGGGGCACCGGGCGGGTGTGCTTGTCGCGCTGGGACACCCGGTAACCCGGACGGACGAGGTTGACCGTCACGTCCATGCCGTAGATGCCCACGTTGGGGTCGTACTCCTGGCTCGGGAAGTCGGTGTGCTCGGCGACGCCGAAGCTCACGTTCCCGGTGTCGTCGAACTGCCGGCGCGAGACGTCGACGACGTCGAAGGCGCGCGCGAGGAAGTCGCGCGCGTCCTCGTCGCGGAGCGTGACCTTCGCGCCGATGGGGTCGCCCTCGCGCACGCCGAAGTCGCGACCGTCGCCGGTGGCGGTCGTCCGCACCGGCTCCTGGCCCGTGACGTCGGCGAGGATCTCCTCGGCGTTCTGGAGTTCGTGGCCGCCCTCGCCGACGCCCATGTGGACGACGACCTTCTCGACGCGGGGTTCGCGCATCTCGTGAGCCGTGACGCTCTCGGAGGCCATCAGTCCTCACCCCCGTCGACGAAGTTCTCGTCGATGACGACGACGTAGTCCTCGATGGTCTCGAAGGCACCGTCGTCGGTCTCGACGTGGACGTTGTTGTCCGCGCTGCCGGGCGTGACCTCGATCTCGGTGACCTCGCCGATCTCGCCCGCGTGGGCGCCGTCGACGGCGGTCACGAGCGCGCCCTCCTCGTAGGGGAAGTGCGCGACGATCTCGGAGTCCTCGTTGCCCACGACGACGGAGTCGCCGGCGTCGTACGCGTCGTCCTCCACGAGCAGGTTCGCGCCGTCGTGGAGGTTGAGCTGGGTCCTGCCGCCCGAGACGGTCGTCTTGTCGACGATCTTCCCGAGCTTGCTCTGGGCGCTGTCGGCGTCGATGGGCGTGAGGCCCAGCCGACCGCCCTCGTCGGGGAAGACGCGGTAGTACTCCTCGCGCTCGGGGAACGCCAGGATGTCGAACATCCCGATGGGCCGTCGCACGTCGGCGACGGCGTCCCCGTTGACCAGGACGCCGCCACCGCGGGCGGCGTACGTCGCCTCGCTCGTGGAGTCGACGTAGCCGAGCACGTCGCGCAGGAGGACGACCAGCGGCACGCCGGCGTCCCCGTGGGGTCCGCGGCGGGCCTTCACCGTGAAGGTCTCCTCCTTGCGCTCGACCGGCCAGGAGTTGGGCGCCGAGAGGCGCTTCTGGTGGCGCGTCATTCGCCACCCTCCAGGCGCTCGCGGCGGACCTCGTCCTCGAGGTCCAGGTCGGTCACCTGCACGTTCGACGCGTCGAGGCGGCGCGGGACCTCCTCGCCGTCGGCGGTCTCCGCGGTGACGCCGTCGACGGCGATGGTTTCGTCGCGGAGGTCGACGTCGGCGACCTCGCCGGTCTCGCCGGCGTGGTCGCCGCGCTGGACCTCCACCTCGTCGCCGGCGTTGACGCGCACGCTCCGCGCGCCGTACTCCTCGCGGAGGTCGGGCGCGAGGTGGGCGCGCACGTGGTCGTGTCGCTCGTGCAGGGTGGCGGTCCGTCGGTCCGTGCGCTGCTTGCGTGGCTGTCGGCTCATAGTATCATCGTTGCCGTCGAGGCGATCGACCCCCACCGCTCGGCGACCTCGCGGGTGATGGGCCCCTTGATCTCGGTGCCGCGGGGCTCGTCGAGCTCGTCGATGATGACGGCGGCGTTGTCCTCGAACTTCACCCGGGTGCCGTCGGGGCGGCGGATCGGCTTGCGCTGCCGGACGACGACCGCGGGCAGGACCTGCCGTCGCATCTCGGGGGTCCCCTTCGTGACGGACACGGTGATCCGGTCGCCCACCCCGGCCTTGGGGTGGCGGTTCAGCGTGCCCTGGTAGCCGGACACGCTCACGATCTTGAGCTCGCGCGCGCCGGTGTTGTCCGCACACCGGAGCAGCGAGCCCTTCTCCAGACCCTGTGTCACGTCGGCCTTGATCGCCTGCATCTACTGCTCACCCTCCGTGTCCACGACGACATGGGACTTCGTCTTCGAGAGTGGTCGCGTTTCGACGATGCTGACGGTGTCGCCGACCTCGAGGTCCACACAGGGCGGCGCGTGCGCCGACACCCGGGACCGCCGGGCCATGTACCGGTCGTACTTCGGGACGTACACGTCGTACTCCCGTTCGACGACCACCGTCTTCTCCATGTCCGTAGATGCCACCTCGCCCTCGAGCGTCTGGCCGCGCACGGACAGCGTCCCGTGGAACGGACAGTTCTCGTCGTCGCAGGTGGTCTCCGGCTCCGGTACGTTCAGTCCTAGTGCCATAGCTCGCTCCGCTGTGTGCGACGCGCGGGGCGCGCGACCAGCCGGTCGCCGGTGATGACGACCCGCTCGCCGCGCCGCCCGCCGCGGTTGTTCGCCGTACTGTCCTCGGTCGCGACCCCCACCGTCCGGGGCGTCGCGAGGTCGAACGCGAAGGCAGCCGTCGCCTTCGGGACGCGTCGGTCGCCCGCGTCGGTGCGGACGACGAGCGTGTTCCGTGTCTCCGCGACGACCCGGCCGGTGATGCCCACACGGCCGGGGTCGGCGTCGTCGACGACCTCGACCGCGAGGCCGGTGAGCTCGTGTGCGGGGAGGGTCGCGGGCGTCGGCGCCATCACGATTCCTCCTCCAGGTCGCCTTCCTCGCGCCGGATGGTCTCGAGGCGCGCGACGACGCGTCGCAGCTCCTGCATCCGGCCGGGGTTCTCCGGGGCGCCGCCGGCGGCCTTCACGGCCTTCTCGTTGAGCAGCTCCGTGCGGAACTCCTCGAGTTCGGCCTCGCGCTCGGCGGGCGTCATGTCGCGGATCTCCTCGGGGTGGAGGATGGTCACTGCTCCTCACCCTCCTCGGCTTCCATCTCCTCGACGAGGGCCTCGGCCTCCGCGGCGACGTCCTCCTCGACGCCCTCGAGCTGTTCGGACTCTTCGGCGGTCTCGGGGTGCTCGCCCGCGACGTCGGCGGCGTCCTCCGCCGCGGTCGCCTCCTCGACGACCTCCTCGTCGAGGGACTGGTCGTCGGCCTCGACGGCCTCGCCCTCGCCGGCCGGGGTCGCGACCTCGTCGAAGTCCTCGGCGGACTCCTCGACCGCGTCCTCCTCGGGTTCGCCCTCGAGGAGCTCCTCTAAGGACTCGCCCTCGGCCTCGACGACGAGGTCCTCGACGTCGGCGCCCTCCTCGACCTCGAAGTCGTCGGGGAGCTCCGCGTTCGGCGGGATCACCGAGACGGTGACGCCGATGGTGCCGAGCTTCATCACCGCGACCGACTGTCCGCGGTCCACGATCTCCTCTGCGGGCTCGCCGTTGTGCTTGATGTAGCCGCGGTTGAACTTCTCGACGCG
>JBDGTC010000117.1:0-12221 GCA_042217215.1 Halobacteriaceae archaeon | reverse complement strand
GCATCTCCGACGAGGTGTACGAGCACATCGTCTTCGAGGGCGAGCACCGCTCGCCCGCGGAGTTCGCGGAGACCGACAACGTGGTCGTCGTGAACGCGTGCTCGAAGGCCTACTCGATGACCGGGTGGCGGCTCGGGTGGGTCGCGGCGTCGCCGCGACGCGCCGACCGGATGGTCCGGGTGCACCAGTACGCGCAGGCGTGTGCCACCGCGGCGTCGCAGTTCGCCGCGGAGGCCGCGCTCACGGGCCCGCAGGACCAGGTCACGGAGATGGTCGACGCGTTCGAGGAGCGACGCGACCTCCTGCTCGACGGCCTCCGCGACATGGGGCTGGACGTCCCGACGCCCCGCGGCGCGTTCTACATGATGCCGAGCGTCCCCGAGGGGTGGACCGAGGCGGTGCTCGAGCGGGACGTGGTGGTCGTGCCCGGCGACGCGTTCGGCGAGCGCGGGGCGGGGACGGCACGGCTCTCCTACGCGACCAGCATCGAGGAACTGGAGGAGGCCGTCGCCGTCCTCCGCGAGGCGACGGCGGCGGTGCGCTGAGGGGCGCCGACCCGGCGCCGCCCACGGATGGCGTGCAGCCGGGGTCAGGCCATGGCCTCGACGCCGACGACCGTCGAGGACCGGATCCAGCGGTCGGGCGCGCCGCGCTGGTAGATGAGTGTCTCGTCGTCGACGTCGATGCTGGCGAACTCCGGGGCGTCGCGCGCCGTGCCCGCGACCGGGGTGTCGCTGTCTGACATTGGCGGGGCGCTCGCCCGGAGGTAGGCGACCTCGCCGGAAAAGGGCCGACGGGGTGTCAGCCGTCCGGACGACCGGTAGGCGTATCCTCGGGGGCCGTGACGGTCCGGTCATGGGATTCGTCGTCCGGAACGCGACACTCGCCGACGGCCGCCGCCGGGACGTGCGCGTGGCCGACGGGGCGATCGACGCCGTCGGGAGCGACCTCGTCGCCGAGCACGTGGTCCCCGCCGACGGGAACCTCCTCCTTCCGGGGATGGTCGACGTCCACGTGCACTTCCGCCAGCCCGGTGCACCCCACAAGGAGACGTGGGCCTCTGGTAGCCGGAGCGCCGCCGCAGGGGGTGTGACGACCGTCGTCGACCAGCCCAACACGGACCCGGCCACCGTCGACGGTGCTGCGTTCGACCGGAAGGCGGCGCTCGCGGCCGACTCCCTCGTCAACTTCGGGCTCAACGGTGGCGTCACGCCCGGCTGGGACCCGTCCGAGCTGTTCGACCGCCCGCTGCTCGCGCTGGGCGAGATCTTCCTCGCCGACTCGACCGGCGAGATGGGCATCGGGCCGGACCTCTTTGCGGAGGCCGCGAGCGCGGCCGCCGCGGCGGGCGTTCCGCTGACCGTCCACGCCGAGGACGCCAGCCTGTTCGACGACACCGTCCGGCCGGACGACGGCGCGGACGGGCCGACCGGAGCCGCGGCCGACGCCGACGCGTGGAGCGCCTACCGGCGGCCCGAGGCCGAGGTCGCGGCCGTCGAGACGGCGGTCGAGGTGGTGGCGGATGCGGGCGGCCGGGGCCACGTCGCCCACGCGAGCACGCCCGACGGCATCGACGCCGCCAACGCGGGCGGCCTGACCTGCGAGGTCACGCCCCACCACCTGTTCCTCTCCCGCGAGGACCTCGCGGACCTCGGCACGTACGGCCGGATGAACCCGCCGCTCCGGGACGAAGACCGTCGGCGGGCGGTCTTCGAGCGGACCGTCGACCCGGACGGGCCGGTCGACGTGGTCGCGACCGACCACGCGCCCCACACCCGTGCGGAGAAGGAGACCACCCTCTGGGACGCCCCGAGCGGGGTGCCGGGCGTTGAGACCGCCCTGCCGCTGTTGCTCGCGGCGGCCGCGCGGGGCGAGGTCGAGGTCGAGCGGGTCCGCGACCTCGTGGCCCGCAACCCGGCGGCCATCTTCGACCTGCCGGGGAAGGGGACCGTCGATCCCGGGGCCGACGCCGACCTCGTGCTCGTCGACCTCGACGAGACGCGCACGATCCGGGGCGAGGACCTCCACTCGGCGTGCGAGTGGACCCCATTCGCGGGCCGGGAGGGCGTGTTCCCCCGCTGGACGACGGTCCGGGGTCGCGTGGCCTACGCCGCACCGGACGCGGCGCTGCCGGCGGCGCTGGCGCCCGGGGGTCGCTTCGGCGAGCCGCTGGGGCGGAACGTCAGGGCGTAGCGAACAGGCAGGCGAGCGTCTCGCGGGCCGGGTGCACTGCGCTCCCGCCTCGGCCGGACCCGCTCGGTCGGTCAGGGCACGGCGGGGGTGGCCGCGTCCCCGGGGAAAAACCTCAGTCCGGCCCGCCGTCCGGTGTGGGTCCGGCGACCCGGTTCTCCGTGGCGTCTGCCGTGGTTCCCCGGTCTTCGCCTCCCCGCCCCGCATCATCGTCGTCGGAGGTGTCGCCGGCTTGCTCGGGGGTGAACTCGTTCCCGCAGTGGGGACAGGAGACGCCCTCGTGGCGGAGCGCGTCGCTGGACGCCCGGACCTCCCGCATCACCGAGGAGATACGCTCCTCGGCCTCGAGCTCCTCCTCCACGGAGAGGTCGACGCCCTCCACCTCCAGGAGGAACTTCGCCACCTCCGTGGCCTCGTACATCACGTCGTCGAGCTCGTCCGCGGTGAGGAAGTCACACATCGCCCCGTAGAGGAAGGTCGCGCCGGCCTTGCGCACCTTCTGCTCGAAGGCGGCCCTGGCCTGGTTGACCGCCTGCGGGGAGTACTCGTCGGTCATGAAGGGGACGAGGTAGGGCAGGTTCTCGCCGATCTTCGTCATCTCGACGCCCGTCTCCGTGCGGAAGTCCGCACAGAGCCGCGCGATGGCCCACTCGCGGGCGGTGATGTGGGTCCGATCGCGGAGGAACTCGTTGACGCGCTCGTACTGCGCGCCGTCCATCTTGGTGAAGCGGTCGTAGGTCCGGACGTCCTCGGGGAGGTCGGTTCGACCGTCGGGGTCGCGCGACCGCGCACCGTCCCCGGCGTCGGCCTCCGGGGCGTCGTCGGCCTCGGGGCCGTCGTCGGACACCGGGGCCTCGTCGGACGCCGGGTCCTCCCCGGACGCCGGGCCGGCGTCGGATGTCCGGGGTGTCCGCTCCTCGGTCTCGTTCTCCCCGTCGGCGGGACGGTCTCCCGGGGCCGCCGCCCCGTCGCCCGCGTCCTCTGACATCGTTCTCGCGAGGGCGGCGCCCGGCAAAAGCGTGTCGTCGCGGCCGGTCGGAGGCAAGGCTTTTTGAGCGCCCAGGGAAGGGTCGAGCCATGAAGGTACTGCTCGGCGTGAGCGGTGGCGAGCGCGCCGGCGCAGCCATCGACCGGGCGGTCGAGCGGGCCCGCGAGGCCGGCGACACGCTCACCGTCGCGGTCCTCGCGGCCGCGGCGGGGGCAGAGAGCGAGTCGCTCGTCGACCGCGCCACAGCCGCCATCGCGGAGGCCGGCGTCGACGGCTCCGTGCGGCGCGTCGAGGGCGACCCCGGGAGCCGCCTCGTCCAGATCGCCGAGGAGGAGGGGTACGACCGGCTGGCGCTCGCCGACGGCGAACAGAGCCCCATGGGCAAGATCGAGGTCGGGACCACCGCGGAGTACGTGCTCCTCAACTCCCACGTGACGGTGACCCTCCTGCGATGACGGCTGCCCGGACGGTTGGTCCCTTCGACACCCCGCCGCGGACGTTCGAGGACGCCGAGGGCCGGGAGATCACACTCCGGGCGGTGCGCGACGACGCCGCGGACCGCGAGGCCCTCGTCCGGATGTACGAGGACTTCGATCCGGGCGAGCGGGCCCAGGGCCTCCCGCCGGTGGGGGCTGAGTCCGTGCGTGCGTGGCTCGCGGACCTCCTCGCGGCCGAGGGCGGGGTCAACGTCGCGGCGTTCCACGGCGACCGGCTCGTCGGGCACGCGACCCTCGTGCCCGGCGGCGAGACTGGCCACGAACTCGCCATCTTCGTCCACCAGGCCTACCAGGGTGCCGGCATCGGGACGCGGCTGCTCGAGGCCCTGCTGGGCGCGGGCGCGGCCGCCGGCGTCGAGGCGGTCTGGCTCACCGTCGAGCGCTGGAACCGCGCGGCGGTGAACCTCTACGAGAAGATCGGCTTCGAGCGGACGGGGACCGAGCGCTTCGCCGTCGAGATGCGCGCCACGCTCGCGCGGCCGGCGTAAGTCACACCGAGAGGACCGGCTGAGAGGCGTACAGGAGGACGTACTCGGCGACCTTCTCGAGTGCCTCGCCTCCCCCGGCCGCGGGCTCGCGTGGCAGGACGAGGAAGTCGGCGTCCACCTCCGCGGCGGCGTCGAGGACGACGCTGCCGGGGTGGTGGAGCTTGCGGGTGGTGGAGAAGCCGTAGACCACCGAGGAGCTCGCCGGCACGTCGTGCTCCGCCGCGTGTTGCCGGAGGCCGGACACGAACGCGCGGCTCTCCTCGGCCACGTCACTCGAGTCGAGGTCGCCGGAGGTGACGCCGCGCGAGACGCGCTCGCCGAGGACGTAGAGGAGGTGGACGCCGGCGTCGTACTGCCGGGCGACGGCGACGGCGTACCGCGCCGCCGTCCGCGACTCGTCGCTCCCGTCGACCGGCGCGAGGACCGTCTCGACCTCCATGGCTCGAACTGGGTGCGGGCCCCGTAAAAAATGCACCGAGCGGCCGTGGTGCGTCGGGTCGCCCGTGCCGCGACGGACGACGTCGACTCGGGAACCTTCTTGTCGTGGCACGCCAAGCCCCGGGCATGTTCGACCGCGTGGTGGTGGCGACCGACGGCTCCGAGAGCGTGGCGCGCGCCGTGGCCGTCGGCTGTGACCTCGCCGACCGGTTCGACGCCGAGGTCCACGCCCTCTACGTCCTCGATACCGGCGAGGTCGAGTCCGCGCCGGAGCAGGTGCGGGCGGAGCTGCGTTCGGCCCTGGCTGACCGTGGCGAGGCAGCGACCGCCGACGTCGTCGAGGCGGCGCCCGGACCGGTCGAGTCGGCGGTCCGCGAGGGCGACCCGCCGGTCGAGATCTCGCGGTACGCCGACGAGGTCGACGCCGACGTGGTCGTGACCGGGACCCGCGGGCGCCACGGCGAGGGCCGGCTCCTGCTCGGGAGCGTGGCCGAGCGCGTCGTCCGGCGCGCGCCGGTGCCGGTGCTCACGGTCCGCCAGCTCGCCGAGGACGAGCGCGACGACGGACCCGCCGGGAGCTTCGGCGCGGGGACGGGCGCGGGCACGCCGACCGACCCCCAGCCGGAGTGAGCCACCCGGGCGGCGGTTCCCGCCCCTTATTGTCTCCCCGCACCTCGCCCGGCCATGGACGAGGACCTCATCGACCCGAGCGACCGTCCCCTCGAGCGCAAGTCCCTCCTCCCGAAGGCGGGCTTCTTCGTGCCCGACGACGTCCGGGAGGCGCGCGAGGCGGCCGAACTCGAGGCGGCAGCGGCGGGCGCCGACGCCGTCGTCGTCGCCGACCCCGACGCCGACGGGCTGGCCTGCACGGCGCTGATCCGGGCCCTGCACCCCGACGCGGCGCTCGTCCCCGCGAGTCCACACGACCTCGAGGAGGGGCTGTGCCGCGCCGCGGAGTACACCGACGACGTCCCCGTGTTCGTCTGTGACCTCTGTCCCGACGACGTCGACGACGTTGCCGAGCCCCTCGCCGACCTCGCCGGGCGCGACGTGCGGTGGTTCGACCACCACCAGTGGGACGAGGACGTGGCCGCGGCGGTCCGCGAGGCGGGCGTCGACCTCGCGGTCGGCCCCTCCGACGAGGTGTGCTCGGCCGACGTCGCGGTCGAACAGCTGGGCGAGGCCGACCTCCCGGACCACCTCGTCGACCTCGCCCGGGTGACCCGCGACCACGACCTCTGGCTGAACGAGGACCCCCGCAGTGCCGACCTGGCGGACTACGCCCACTGGGCCGATCCCGCCGAGTACGTGGCCACGGTCGCCGAGCACGGCCCGGACCTCCCGCCGGCGGTCGAGGAGCTCCTGGCCGAGCGCCGCGTCGAGAAGCAGGAACTGATCGAGCGCGCTGTCGACCGCGCCGCCCGGCACGACATTGGGCCGTGGACGGTCGCGCTGACCTACGGCCGGTGCTCGCAGAACGAGGTGGCCGATGCGCTCCGCGAGCAGGGCGCCGACGCCGCCGTCGTCGTCAAGCCCTCCGGCGGCGTGAGCATCCGCGGCAGCGACGCCTTCGAGCTGTGTCACCGCGTGGCGGCCGAGGCGGGCGGTGGCGGCCACCCCCGTGCGGCGGGCTGCAAGCCCGACGTGTACGGCGACGTGCTCGACTACGCCCACCACTGGACCACGCAGGGCGCCGTGGCGAAGCAGGTCGTCCGTGGGGCGTTCGAGACGGTCGCCGGCGAGGTGGACGCGGCGTCGGGAGCCTCGGAGTCGGGCGAGCCGGCCGCGTCGGCGGACGGGACGACGTAGGGCGGGTCAGGCGACCCAGCGCTCGGCGAAGGAGGTGCCACACGTACAGGTGGCGTAGGCGTGGATCACGTCGCCCTCGGCGTAGCGCCCGCCGGCGTCGGGCGTCTCCTCCTGGGCGAAGGCGAGGAGGAACTGGAGGTCGTGGCCCCCGGCGGACCCGTCCTCGGGGTGATCGCCGGCATCGGGGCACGTGCCACCGGCGAGGTCGCGATCGACGTGACCCTCGGTGCCGCCCGCCTCCCGGGCGTAGGCCATCGCGTCGAGGCCGGTCGCTCGCTCGAAGAGCGCGCGACCCTCCTCTCCCGGGACGACGAGCACGACGCCGTCGCCCACCCGCTCGCCCGTCGACGCGAGCGCGTCGGCGTCCATGTAGTCCTCGTGGAAGTAGAGCGCCACGTCGTCGGGGCGGTCGCCGGCGAGGAACGCCTCGCGGGCGGTTCGGGACACGCGGGTTACTCGTCGGCCTCGTCCTCGCCCTCGCCGAGGAGCTCCGAGACGTCCTCTTCGCCGCGCTCCCCGATGCGGAGGTTGAGCTGGACGACGTCCTCGCTCACCTCGCGCCCGCGAACGCTGACGCGCCGGCGCTCGCCGTCGCGCTCGGCGCGGAAGCCCGTCCCGCCGGCGAGCAGGACCGAGCGGAGCGCCGCGCCGGCGACGTCCTCGCGCATCGGTCGCCCGGCGGCGTCCGAGCCACCGGTGATCTCGACGGTGTAGCCCGGGAGGCCGACGGCCTCGCCGTCGGCCTCGTCGCCGATCTCGCGCCCGAGGAAGCGGTTCGCGTCCCGGTCTGTGACCTCTCGCTGGTAGGTGTGCCCCGAGTCGGGGTCGCCGATGACCGCTGCGAACGTAGCCATGGACGAACCTTCGGGGCGCCACCCAAAAGTCAACTGGTTCCGGGGTGGGGTCAGCGGCCGCCTCGCGCCGGCTGCGGCCGGTGTCGGGCGCCGGCGATCCGCCCGGGTGTCGGCTCCCGGCTCGGGCGGTCTCAGCCGCCCAGCCCCGCCGCGAGCTGGTCGGCGACGCGGCGGGCGGTCCCGGCGAGCGGAGCGGGGACGTCCCCGGCGTCCACGGCCGCGGCCAGCTCGTCCTCGTCGACCACCTCGACCGTCCCGTCGCGGTACCGCAGGACGTCGACGTGGAGGTCGACGTACCGCGCCGCGTCGGGGAACACCTCCACCGGGGTGCAGACGTTGACGTACGTCCCCCGCAGGTCGCCGTCGGCCGAGCGGTACACCGTCGGGTACCACCGCCGCCCCTCCACGAAGGTCGTGGTCGCGGTGTCCCCGGGCTCGCGCTCGACGCCGAGGCCGTCGTAGGTACCCGCGCTCGTGAGCTCCCGCCGCACGGTCACCTCGCCGTCGCCGGGATCCACCTCGACCACCTCGCCCCGCCCGAGCGTGAGCACCCGCCCGTCGGGCTTCCCGTGGTGGATGGCGAGCGTGTCGCCCTCGGCCGGGCCGAACTGGTCGAGGACCGCCGCGGTCGGGAACGACTCGACGCTCGCGCCCAGCCGCTCCGCGAAGTCGACGGCGTCGCTGGCGCTCGCGGCACCCGCCTTGATGCGGTGGTGCCCCGCGAGGGTGTGGGTCACCGACGCTCGCTCGGCGTCGAGGGCGAACCGCGTCGCGCGGCCGAACCACCGCCACGCCGTCGCGAACGGCCGGGCGACGACGGCCGGCGACGGTTCCTCGGCGTCGCTCGCGGCCTCGACGCCGCCCGCGTCCGCAGGCGACGCACCCCCCGAGACGGCGTCGTGGCCGGCGAGAGCCTCGTCGATCGCCTCGGCTCGCGCCGCGGCGCCCCCGAGCGCGTCGTCGAGCGCCTCCAGGTCGGCCTCGACGGCAGCGCGCTCCCACCTGATGCCCCAGCCGTCCGGCGCGCTCGCCTCGAGGAGGTCGCCGAGGCGGGCGAACTCCCCCTCGTCGGCGCCCGGCGGCGTGCCGACGACCGTGGCGTCGGCGCCACGGACGAGCGTCACCACCTCGCCCGGCACGCGGACGTCGGTGGTGAGGACCGACCGGCCGCTCCCCCACGGCGGGCGCGGGTCGACGACCTGCACGAGGCGGGCCTCGCCCTCCGCGACGGGGCCGTCGACGGCGCGGTCGGGCAGCCACCCCTCGCGCTCGCCGAGGTCCAGTACCGACCCGCTCCCGCGCGCAGAGCCCACCGTCGCGAGGACGACCGCTCCGAGCGGCGTGGGGTCGCCCCAGCCCAGCGTGTCCTCGGCGAGCCCGTCGACGGCGTCGGCCACCGCCTCGACACCGGCCGTCGTGCCCGAGACGCCCACGCCCTGACGGTCGTCGGTCGTGGTCACCGCCGCGTCGGCGGGCGCGTGCGGGAGGTCGGCGTCCACGCGCCGGCGGATCGGCGGCGACGCCTGCACGATCTCGCGGCCCGCCTCGAGCAGGCGGGCGGTGAGGGCGGTGGCGTAGATGCCGCGGACCCGGACGGCCGCGGCCTCGTCGACCCCGCCGCCGTCGGTCGCGTTCGCGTCGTCCGCCGCCGGGGCGTCCGTCTTCGCCTCGCCACCGCGACTCATTCCAGGTGCTCGCGCTCGCGCGCGAACCGGACCCGGTCGTCGACGGTCGGACCGAGTGTCAGCTCGACGACGTCCTCGGAGAGCACGCGTCCGCCCGTGACCGGCACCCCCCAGGTCTCGAACCGGAGGTACCCGCGCACGTCCTGGGCGTGCGTGAAGAGGTCGGCGTAGCGCACGGTGTGTTCGGAGTACGTCGCGGCGGAGTGAGCGACGTCCATCTCGGAGTAGACGGTCGTCGGCGTCCACGCGGACGGGCCGACGGGGTCGTCCCCGGAATCCTCCGGCCCGCCGAGGAAGCCCTCGATGCGGTCGGCCGCCGCCGCGGCGTCCGCGGCCGCCTCGCGCTCCGCGTCGCGGAGCACGTCGCCGTCGACGCCCGCTGCCAGGAGCGCCGTGCGGGTGCGCTGGTCGATTCCCATGGGCGGGGTTCGCGGGCCGGGGTTTTGAGCGTGACGAGCGGCGCGTGTCGTGCCGGCGGCGCCCAAGGTGGTAAGGCACTCCGCCCCGGAGACGGTGGTGATGCGCCCTCGCGACCCCGTCGAGCGCGTGGCCGAGCGCTCCCGTGACCTCTACGACGTCGCCACCTGGGAGCCACGGTCCGTGCTCGACCGGGTCGCGGTCGCGCTCCACCGCGGGCTGGTGGCCGGCACCCGGGCCTTCGTCGTCTTCCTCGCTGTCGCGGTGCTGGTCGGCCAGCTCGCGCTCGTCTGGGTCGCGGCCACGGAGACGCCGCTGCTCGGGGGCTACATCCTGCTCTCGGTCCTCCCGGCGCTCGCCCTCGCCTGGTACATCTGGTCGCTCGACGTCACGCGGCGGGAGCCGCTCCGCGAGCTGGTGGTGACCTTCGCGCTCGGCTTCCTCTTCGCCGGCTTCGCGGCGGTGGTCAACTCGGTGTTCGCCGGCGCGTTCGGCGGCGTCGGCGTGGCAACCGGCGTCCCCAACGTCCTCCTCCTCGTCGGCTTTTTCGTCCTCGTCGTCGGCCCGGTCGAGGAGACGGTGAAGTGGGCCGCGGTGCGGCTGTACGCCTACCGCAGCGACGCGTTCGGAGCGGTCGTCGACGGTGCCGTCTACGGGGCGGTCGCCGGCCTCGGCTTCGCCACCATCGAGAACAGCCTCTACATCACCCAGCAGTACCTCTCGGCCGGCGTGACGGCGCCCCTCGCGGCGACCTTCAAGACCACCACCTTCCGCATGCTCGCGGGCCCCGGGCACGTCTTCTACTCCGCCATCGCGGGCTACTACCTCGGGCTGGCGAAGTTCAACGGGCGATACCGCGGGCCCATCGTGGTGAAGGGGCTGCTCGTGGCCTCGCTCGTCCACGCGGTCTACAACACGTCGGTCACCCTGCTCCCCGCCGCGACGGGCGCGATTCCGGCGCTCGCCGACCTGCCGTACGGCGTCGTCTTCCTCGGCTTCGTCGTCGTCTTCGACGGCGTCGTCGGGTACGCCCTCTACCGGAAGCTCTCGCGCTACCGGCGGCTGTACGAGGAGACCGGCGCCGGCGCGGCCGCCGACGAAGTCGACGGGGACGCCGGCGTGGGGCGCACCGAGTTCGAGTGACGGCTCACTCCGGCGCGTCGGTGCCACCGTCGGTTCCGGCGGCGCCCGCTCCGGGGGCGACGCCCTCGGGCAGCAGGCGGGCCACGTACTTCGCGAGCACGTCGACCTCGACGTTGACGGCGTCGCCGGGCTCGCGCTCGGCGAGGGTGGTCCGCCCGTACGTCGTCGGGATGACCGCGACGTCGAACGTGCCCGCCACGTCGTCGACGCTCGCGACGGTGAGGCTCACCCCGTCGAGGGCGACGGAGCCCTTCGGCGCAACGTATTGCTCGTAGCCGGCCGGGAGGGCGAACGTGAACCGCCAGTCCTCGCCGACCGACTCGACGGCCCGCACGGCGGTCGTGGTGTCGACGTGGCCCTGCACGACGTGGCCGTCGAGGCGGTCGTCGGCGCGGAGCGCACGCTCGACGTTGACCCGGTCCCCGGCGGTCGCGTCCGCGAGGGTCGTCCGGGCCGCGGTCTCGGCGGCCACGAACACCTCGAACTCGTCCCCGCGGTCCCGCTCGACGGTGAGACAGACGCCGTTCACGCTGACGCTCTGTCCCGCGGCGAACGAGTCCGCGACGTCGGTGGCGACGCGGAGGCGGCGCCCGTCGGGCGCCTCGTCGACGCCGACGACCTCGCCCGGCCCCTCGACGATCCCCGTGAACATACGTCGGGCACGGGGCGGAGCGCAATAGGTAGTGTGACTCGTCCCGGCGACGCGTGTGACACGCGTCGCGGGGCTTTTCAGCACCGGCCGCCTACCGCGCCACATGTCGACGGGCGTCCTCGATCTGCTCTCCCTCGGGGCGGCCCTGGCCGTCGCCTTTCCGCTCGCGGTGTTCGGGGCGAGCGAACTCGCGGCCGGGCGCACCATCGGCGCCGTGTTCCTCGCCCTCGCCGCCGGGCTGGTGGCCGTCCAGCACCTCCTCACCACCCCGACGGACGTGCCGGCGCGCCTGCTCGAGCGGGCGGTGGGCGGCGCTGTCGAGGACCCCGAGGAGAAGTGACGCCCACCGCACGGTGACGACGCGTGACGCCTACTGGACCGTGATGGGGTCGTCGGCGTCGAGGACCTCCTCGAGCACCGCCCCCTCGGGCTGGTTGTACAGCAGCACGTCGATGGAGAGCGTGGGCGCCCCGTCGACGAGGTTCTCCAGCAGGACGAGACGCTCTCTGGCGCGGCTCATCCCGACGTAGAAGACGCGGCGCTCGTTGTCGGTCAGTACCGGTACGCGGCGGTCGGCGTCCTCGAAGACGTTCGGCTCGGTCGCCTGCATCTGCTCGACGACCTTCTCGGTGAGGTCGGTGGCGAGGAAGACGTGGTCGGCCTCGCGACCCTTCGCGGAGTGGATGGTGCCGACGCGGACGCGGTCGGGGTCCATCCCCTGGTAGTCGCCGCGGAAGTACGCGTCGACGCTCTTGCGCTGGAACCGCGTCACCTTGCGGAGCATGTCGGCGGCGGCGTTCGGGCCCGGGACGAAGGGTACGACATCCCGGATCTCGTCCGGACCGACGGTCACCTTCGCGACGTCGTCGACGTCCGCCGCCTCCTCGCGGCCGTCGACGAGGTCACGCAGGTCCGAGCGGTCGGCGGTGCCGAAGGCGGAGGACTGGAGTATGTCGGCGAGTCGCTGGGCCTGCCGGCCGTCGAGCGGTTCCTCGGCCTCGAGGGTCTCGACGGCCCGGACGTACTGGGTGAGCCGGTCGGTCCACATCCGCTGGTCGGT
>JBDGTC010000084.1:0-12392 GCA_042217215.1 Halobacteriaceae archaeon | reverse complement strand
ACGCCCACACCCACGTCGGCGACGCGCTGGCGAAGGAGGCCGGCGCGGGGCTCTCCCTGGACGAACTGGTCGCCCCGCCCGACGGGCTCAAGCACCGCATCCTCCGTGCGGCGACCCGCGAGGAGTCGGTCGCGGCGATGCGCCGTGCGGTGCGGCAGCTGTCGGCGACGGGGACGACCGCGTTCGCCGACTTCAGGGAGGGCGGCGTGGCGGGCGTGCAGGCGCTCCGCGAGGCCGCGCTCGGCTCCCCGGTGCGCGCGCTGGCGTACGGCCGCGGCGACCCCGAGGTCCTCGAGGTGGCCGACGGCTACGGCGCCTCCGGCGCGCGCGACGACGACTTCGAGCGCGAGCGCCACCTCGCCCGCGAGGCGGGCAAGCCGTTCGCCATCCACGCCGGGGAGCGCGACCCGGCCGACGTCAACGACGCCCTCGACCTCGACCCGGACTTCCTCGTCCACATGGTCCACACGACCGAGTTGCACCGCGAGCGGGTCGCGGACAGCGAGGTGCCCGTCGTGGTCTGCCCGCGGTCGAACCTCGTCACGGACGTGGGGACGCCGGACGTGGCGACGCTCCGGGACCTCACGACCGTCACGCTCGGGACGGACAACGTGATGCTGAACAGCCCGTCGATGTTCCGCGAGATGGCCGTCACCGCGAAGTGCTGTGACGTCTCCGCGCGGGCCGTGCTCCAGATGGCGACCCGCGCCGGGGCGGAGACGCTGGGGCTGGACTGCGGCGTGATCGAGGCGGGCCGGCCGGCACGGCTGCTCGTCGTCGACGGCACCACCGACAACATGGCGGGGTACCGGGACCCGATACGGGCGGTCGTGCGGCGAGCCGGGGAGGCGGACGTGCGCCGCGTCGTCCACGGCGGCGGGTCGTAACCCGGACGGTGCACCCCGCCGCGGCCCGGGTCAGGCCACGCCGGCGAGCTCGTCCAGGCCGGCGATGCGGGCCGCCGGGTCGACGTCCGCCGGCGTCCCGGGGTCGGTGTCGGGACGCTCCAGCAAGACCGCGTCGAGACCCGCGCGGTCGGCGGCCACGACGTCGGTGTGCCGGTCGCCCACGTACACCGCGTCGTCGACGCCGAGGTCGGCGAGCGTGGTCTCGAGGTAGTGGGGGTCTGGCTTCAGTCGCTCGTAGCCCCGCAGCGTCGGGTCGCGACCGCGGACCACCCTGGCGGGGAGGTCGAAGTGGTCGGCGACGAACTGCACCGTCGCGTGGCGGTTGTTGCTCACGATGCCGGTCGGGCGGTCGACGTCGTGGAGGGCGTCGACGTCCGGGTACGGCGAGCGACGGCCGGCGCGGATGGCGTCGGCCGCCAGCTCGTGTGCGACGACCTCCCGGCGGCGCCACGCGCGCTCGGGATCGACCCCGGCGCGCCCGCAGTGGTGTCTGACGACCGAGACGTCGCCCGGCTCCACGAGGGCGTCGACGAGGGCGGCGTCGGGGTCGGCGCCGAGCTCCCGGAGGACGACCCGCGCGGCCGTCTCGTAGATGGACCGATCGGTCTGCCGGCCCCGGAGCAACACCCCGTCCATGTCGAAGAGGAGGGCGTCGGTCACGTCTCGACGTCGGGGCCGGCGGCGCTTAACTCGCTCGTCCGGGGCGCCGAACTGACGGGTCCGTCTCCGGGCCGTGGCCGCTCAGAACCGGAGGTGCTCGCAGTCGCCCGCGAACACCGTCTCCCGCCCCGAGCCCGTCTCGACGACCAGCGCCCCCGCGGGCGTCACGTCCACGGCAGTCCCCTCCACGCCGCCGCCCGGCGTCTGGACGCGCACCCGCCGGCCGAGCGTCGTCTCGTGGGTGCACCACGCGTCGAGGACCGCGTCGAGGTCGTCCACCAGATCCGCGAGCTCCTCGAGGAGGCGCTGGGTGAAGCGACGGCGGTCGACCGGGCCTCCGGACGCGACCTGGAGGCTCGTCGCGCCCGCGGGGAGGGCCCCGGCCGGGACGTTCGCGTTCACGCCCGTGCCGAGCACGACCCACTCGAGGCGGCCCGTCTCGCCGCTCATCTCGGTCAGGACACCGGCGAGCTTCGCGCCGCCGCGGTCCGTTCCGTCGTCGGTGTCGCCCGTGGTGTCGGCGACGCCGGGGTCCGTCGCGGCAGCGTCGCCCGAGGCGGGGACGACGACGTCGTTGGGCCACTTGATGCGCGCGTCGACGCCGGCCTCGCGGGCCGCGCGGGTCACCGCGACGGCGCCGGCGAGCGTGACCAGCGACGCGCGGGCGGGCGAGACGTCGGGCCGGAGGACGGTGCTGGCCCAGACGCCCCCGGACGGGGACGCCCAGGCCCGGTCCCGGCGGCCGCGGCCGCCCGTCTGTTCGTCGGCGAGCACGACAACGTCGTCGGCGCCCGAAGCGGCGAGCTCGCGGGCGAGGTCGTTGGTGCTCTCGATGGCGTCGTGGTACTCCACGCGGAACGGGGCGTCGAGGCCGGACACCACCGCGAGCGCGCCGAACTCCGGAACCCCCGTCACGCGGTACCCGTCGGGACCGCTCTCGACGGCGAAGCCGGCCTCGCGGCAGGCCTCGACGTGGTTCCACACCGCGGTTCGGGAGACGCCCAGCGCCTCCGCGAGCTCCGGTCCGGTCGCCCCGTCACCGATGGCCTCCAGCACCGCGACACGCGTGTCGTCCGGGCCGACTCCGACGTCGGTCATTCGAGCACGACCAGCGGGTCGCCCATGTCGACGCTGTCGCCCGCACCGACCGGGACGGACGCCACGGTCCCACCGCGCTCGGCGACCACGTCGTTCTCCATCTTCATCGCCTCGAGGACGAGCAACACGTCGCTGGCCTCGACCTCGTCGCCCGCCTCGACGCCGACAGAGAGCACGGAGCCCTGCATCTCGGCGGCGACGACCTCGCCGCCCTCGGGCACCGTCGCGGCGGGCGCGTCCCCGGACTCGGCGTCGTCGCCGTCGTCCGACGCGCCACCCGAATCGACGGAGCCGCCGGGTGCGGAGCCCGACGTGGCGTGACCCCCCGTCCCCGCGCCGCCGAGCGCGTCGACGGCGTCGAGGTCGAGCGCCGGCGGGTCGTGGGCCTCGAGGTCGACCGCGAACCGCCGCCCGTCGACCTCGACCGTGAAGGAGCGCCGTCGGCGGTCCGAGGTCGCGGCGCCGTCCCCGCCCTCGTCGCTGTCGGCGGCGTCGCCGGCCAGGTCGTCGGGGCCCCACTTCGCGACCGCGTCGTCCAGTCGCTGGGGGTCGAGGCGCCCGTCGAGGTAGTCGGTGGTGTGGGTCGCGTCGACGAACGCCTCGTCGGTGAGCATCAGGCGGTGGAACGGGATGGTGGTGTGGACGCCCTCGACGTCGAACTCGCGGAGGGCGCGCTCCGAGCGCCCGACGCACTCGTCGCGGTCGCTCCCCCAGACGATCAGCTTCGCGAACATCGAGTCGTACTCGCCGGCGATGGCGTCACCCTCCCGCACCGCGTCGTCGACGCGCACGCCGATACCGCCCGGTGTGTCGTAGGTCGTCAGCGGGCCGGGCGTCGACGCGAACTCCTCGGCGGGGTTCTCGGCGTTGATGCGGAACTCGATGGCGTGGCCGTCGAGGTCGACGTCCTCCTGGGCGATCCCGAGTTCCTGACCGGCGGCCACGCGCAGTTGCTCTTTCACCACGTCGATGCCCGTCACGGCCTCCGTGACGGTGTGCTCGACCTGGATGCGGGTGTTGACCTCCATGAAGTAGAAGTCCTCGCCGTCGACCAGGAACTCCACCGTGCCGGCGTTGGTGTACCCGGCCTCGCGCACGCCGCGGCGGGCGGCGTCACCGATGGCCGCCCGCATGTCGGGGTCGAGGGCCGGCGAGGGCGCCTCCTCGATGACCTTCTGGTGGCGGCGCTGGAGCGAACAGTCCCGCTCGCCCAGGTGGACGACGTTGCCGTGGTGGTCCGCGACGATCTGGATCTCGACGTGGCGGGGCGACTCGAGGTACTTCTCGACGTACACCTCGTCGTTGTCGAAGTAGGCCTCGCCCTCGCGGCGCGCGGCGGCGAGTGCGTCCTCCACCTCGTCGGGACCGTGGACGACCTTCATCCCGCGGCCCCCGCCGCCACCCTCTGCCTTGATGGCGATGGGATAGCCGTACTCCGCGGCGAGGTCGGCGACCTCCTCGGCCGACTCCACGGGGTCGGTCGTGCCCGGGACGACCGGGACGTCCGCGGCCGACATCACCCGCCGCCCCGCGGTCTTCTCGCCGAGTTGCACCATCGCGTCGCTGCCCGGCCCGACCCACGTGAGCCCGGCCTCCTCGACGCGGCGCGCGAAGTCGACGTTCTCGGCGAGGAAGCCGTAGCCAGGGTGGACGGCCTCCGCGCCGGCCTTCCGGGCCGCCTCGACCACGGCCTCGCCGTCGAGGTAGGAGTCGGCGGGGCTCGTCCCGCCCACCTTGTACGCCTCGTCGGCGTAGCGCACGTGCCCGGCGTCGCGGTCGGCCTCGCTGTACACCGCGACCGTGCTGATGCCGAGTTCCTCGCACGCGCGCATCACGCGGACGGCGATCTCACCCCGGTTGGCGACCAGCACCTTGTGGAACATCCGTTGACCGTGTGTCTCGACGGGTGTACCTGTCTTTAACGGTCCGGCTCCGACGGCGGCCCCCTCGACGGCCGGCGGTCTGTCGAAGGCGAGCGACGCGGTGGCGGGGAACCGGTCCCGTCCGGTCGGAGCATACAAACCCGGCGAGGGTCACGTGACGGGCATGCGACTCTCGCGGCGCGCGCTGTGCGGCGCGGTCGGGACGGCCGCCGCCGCGGCACTCGCCGGGTGCGCCGACGCCCCCGAACCGCTGCCACCCGAGGCCCAGACCCTGAAGGACGCCGTCGAGGCGGCGTACGCGGCCGAGGGGGCCGCCGTCGCCGAGTCGGTCGGCTTCAGCGCACAGGACCTCGGCGGCGACCTGGGGTGGCACGTCGTCGCCGACTTCCGCCTCGTCGACGGCGGCGCGAGCCTCGAGACGATGCTCGACCGCTTCGACCGCACCGCCCTCCTGGTGTTCCAGCACCTCTACGCCACCGACGTCCAGGTCACCGACCCGACGGCCCGCGGGTTCGTCATGTGGGACGACCCGCGGGACTTCAGCCCGGAGCCCAGGCAGGTGGAGTTCGCGAGCGCGTACCTCCAGGGAGAGACCGCCGCCGGCCTCGACCTCGCCGCGCTCGATCCGTCGCGGCTCTCCGAGGTCGCGGACAGCTACATCGTCCAGGAGCGGTACGTCCGGGACCAGACGACGACCCCCACGGACGCGGCGCCCCGGTCGACGTCCGGCGACGCCTGACTCAGAACCGGTCGACGCGGCCGGCCGCCGTCCACGGGTCGGTCGAGGTGCCGTCGGGTGGTCGGCGCGGACGCGTCCCGGTCAGCGCGGCGGTCCGGCCGACGAACGACCACCGTCGGCCCGTCCACCCCCCGGCACCAGCGCCCGTCTCGCTGGCCACGAGCACCGCTGCGGCGGCCGACGCCTCCGCCTCGAGGTGCGCGCCGAGCGCGGCCGCGATCGCCGCGGCCTCGTCCGGCGCTGGCGACGGCTCAACGTCGAGGGCCGCGAGGTCCGGCGCATCGACGCAGGTCGACGTGTCCGCCGCGGTGTCGGGGGAGCCATCGCCCGTGGCGTCGGGGGAGCCATCGTCGGTCGTCGCGTCGCCGGGTGCGGTCATGGTGGTGTCGTGTCGGTGATCACAGCGGGATGTTGCCGTGCTTGCGCTCGGGGGGCTCCTCGCGCTTCGAGACCGTCGCCTCGAGGTCGGTGACCAGTCGCTCGCGGGTCTCCCCGGGGAGGATCACGTCGTCGAGGTAGCCCATGTCGGCGGCGGTGTAGGGGTTGGCGAACTCCTCGCGGTACTCCGCGATGAGCTCCTCGCGGAGGGCGTCGGGGTCGTCCGCATCCGAGAGCTCGTCGCTGTAGAGGATGTTCACGGCGCCCTTGGGGCCCATGACCGCGATCTCCGCGCTCGGCCACGCGTAGTTGACGTCCGCGCCGAGGTGCTTCGAGGCCATCACGCAGTACGCGCCGCCGTACGCCTTCCGGGTGATGACCGTCAGGAGGGGGACGCTCGCCTCGGAGTACGCGTAGAGGAGCTTCGCGCCGTGGCGGATGATGCCGCGGTGCTCCTGCTCGGTCCCGGGCATGTACCCCGGGACGTCGACGAAGGTCAGGATCGGGATGTTGAACGAATCACAGAAGCGAACGAACCGCGAGCCCTTCATGCTCGAGTCGACGGTGAGCGTGCCGGCGTTCGAGCGCGGCTGGTTCGCGAGCACGCCGACCGAGCGCCCGTCGAGGCGGCCGAAGCCCGTGACGAGGCTCTTGGCGAACCCCGCCGCGACCTCGAAGAAGGTCCCGCGGTCGAGGACGCACTCGACCACCTCGCGGGCGTCGTAGGGCTTGCGGGGCTCCGCGGGGACGATGTCCCCGAGGTCGTCCGTCTGCCGCGCCGGGTCGTCGTCCGTGGCGACCCGTGGCGGGTCCTCGACGTTGTTCTGTGGCAGGTACGAGAGCAGCCGGCGGATGCCGTCGAGCGTGGCGCGCTCGTCGGGGTACGAGAAGTGCGCGACACCCGTCTTGGTGGCGTGGACCGACGCCCCGCCGAGCTCGTTCGCCGTGACCTCCTCCCCGGTGACGGTCTCGATGACGTCCGGCCCGGTGAGGAACATGTAGCTGGGCGTGTCCTCGACCATGAACACGAAGTCCGTGATGGAGGGCGAGTAGACCGCACCGCCGGCACACGGCCCCATGATGGCCGAGATCTGGGGGACGACGCCGCTCGCCCGCTGGTTGCGGTGGAAGATCTCCGTGAAGCCGGCGAGGGCCTTCACGCCCTCCTGGATGCGCGCGCCGCCGGAGTCGTTGAGTCCGACGATGGGCGCCCCCACCTCGGTGGCCTTGTCCATCACCTTGCAGATCTTCTCGGCGACGACCTCGCTGATGGAGCCGCCGTGGACCGTGAAGTCGTGGGCGAAGACGAAGACGGTGCGCCCGTCCACGTCGCCGTACCCCGTCACGACGCCGTCGCCGGGGATCTTGCGCTCCTCCATCCCGAAGCTGTGCGAGCGGTGGGTCCGGAACCGGTCGAGTTCGGTGAACGTGCCGTCGTCGAGGAAGTAGTCGATGCGCTCCCTGGCCGTGAGCTTCCCGCGGTCGTGCTGGGCCTCGATGCGGGCCTCCCCGCCGCCCTCGGCGACCTCCTCGCGCCGCCTGCGGAGCTCCTCCTCGCGGTCGTCCACGTCCTCCGGACCACCCGACATACCTCCGGAGACCACGACACGCTCCAAAAGGCTTCCGCAGACGGACGGGAACGGCACCCGGGCGACCGGCTCCCGCCGGAGTGCTGTCTCCCAGACTGCTGCCGGACGACGGGCCGACCCGCCGGCTCAGGCCTCGCCGTACACCGGCACGGCGGCCCCGGACGTCACGCTCGCGGCGTCCGAGCAGAGAAAGCACACGACGTCGGCGATGTCCGCGGGGTCGACCCACGACTCGTGGTCGGCGTCGGGCATCATCTCCCGGTTTGCGGGGGTGTCGATGACGCTCGGCATGACGGCGTTCGCGCGGACCCGCCCGCGGTTCTCCGCGGCGACGGTCTCGGTGAGCAGCCGGACGCCGGCCTTGGCCGCGCGGTAGGGCCCGTCGCCCTCGCCGCCCTCGAGGGACGACCGCGCGGAGACCGAGACGACGGCGCCCTGGCCGCCGTCGGCACGGGATTCCTGGAGGTGAGGGAGTGCGTGCTTCGTGGCGAGGAACGTCGTCTTGAGGTTGACGTCGAGGAGCAGGTCGAAGGTCCCCACGTCGGTCTCGTGAAGCGGGTCGCCGCCGCGCCACGTCCCCGCGACGTTGCACAGCGCGTCGAGGCCGTCGAAGGCGTCGACGACGGTCTCCACGGCGCGCTCGGCGCCGGCCTCGTCGGTCAGGTCGGCCTCGACGAACAGGTCGGCCTCGCCGGGCGCGAGTTCGGTCTCGCCCGTGTCGGGGGGCTGGACGTCGACGGCCGCGACGTCGGCGCCCGCGTCGGCGAACGCGCGCACGACGGCGCTGCCGAGCGCGCCGGCGCCGCCGGTGACCATGACCCCGTCGCCCGCGAAGTCGAAGGTGGCGTCCATGGCGGGTCCCAGGGCTGCCGCGGGCAAAAAGCCCCGGCGGGCGGTCCCGCCCGCGGTCGCCTCACGTGCCGCCGTCCCCTCCCGGGTCGGCCCCCGCCGGGCCACCGGAGGCGAGCACGTCCCGCAGCGCGGTCCGGTGACAGCGCTTCTGTGCCGTGTTCTCGAAGCAGACGAGCGCGAGTGACTCGCCGGCCGCCAGCCGCTCCCGGAGGTCGGCGACCGCGGCGCGTGCCTCGGCGTCCTCGCGGAGGTGGGTCCGGTAGCGCTCGTCGAAGTCGACCGCGTCCCAGGCCGCGTTGTGAGCCTCCTCGTCGCAGAGGCCGCGCATGGCGAGTGACTCGCGTCGGTCCTCGACGTCCGCCAGCAGCGACTCGGGCGGTGCGACGGCCCGGACGTTCTCGTCGACCGCGCCGTGGAACCACGGGGTGGGCCGGCGCACCACGCCGACCAGGGTGACGTCGTCGGGCAGGTCGGCCAGGTCGTGCTGGAGCGCGGCGACGTACGTGTCGTGGAGGGTGCCGGCGGACACGGTCCTCAGTCGGCCCCGCCGACGGTGAGGACCACCTTGCCGAGGAACGACTCCTCGAGGACCGCCCGCTGGGCGGTCGCGGCCTCTGCGAGGTCGTACGTGCGGGCCACCTCCGGCGCGAGGTCGCCGTCCCGCATGAGGTCGGCCAGCCGAGCCAGCACCCCCGCGACGTCCGGGGCGTTGAACATGACCATGAACTGGACGGCCAGCTCCCGGGCCCGCGCGCCGGGGATGTCCGCGAGCGTGGCGGCCGCCGCCTGGTTGCCGATGCCGACGACGGTGGCGTCCGGCGCCGCGACCGCCGCGTCCAGCGAGAGGTACTCGTCGAGGCGGTGGTTGAGGACGACGTCGGGACGCCCGGCCGCCCGGATCCCGTCGGCGAGGGCGTCCTGCGCCTGGCGGTAGTCGAGCACGTCGCTCGCGCCGAGGTCGGAGAGCGCCCCGTGGTACGGGGGGCGGGCGGTCGCCGTCACGTCGGCGCCCGCCGCCGCGGCGAGTTGGACCGCGACGTGGCCCACGCCGCCGTTCCCGCCGTGGACGAGACACCGCTCGGCCGGCTCGAGGCGCGCGTGGTCGATCAGCGCACGCCACGCCGTGAGCCCGACCAGGGCGACCGCCGCGCCCTCCCGGAACGTGATGCCGCCGGGGAGGGCCGCGACCGACGAGGCCGGGGCGAGGACCGACTCCGCGTAGGTCCCCTGCCGGTCCCGGCCCAGTCCGGTCGCGAAGACGCGGTCACCGGCCGCGAGCCGGTCGACGCCGGGACCGACCGCGGAGACCAGCCCGGCGACGTCCGACCCCGGAATCATCGGACGGACCGGCGGCTCGTAGCTGCCCTCGCGGAGGTACGTGTCGACGGGGTTCACGCCGACGGCCCGCACGTCGATGCGGACCTCGCCGTGTCCCGGGTCCGGGCGCTCGACCTCGTCGACGGTCAGCACCGACGGGCCGCCGTGCTCGTGGTAGCGAACCGCGCGCATGCCGGGGGGACGGGTGGCGAGCCTATAACCGTGTGGCTCCCCTCGCTCCGGCCGTGTCCGCCGATCGAGCGGCCCGGCTCGGCGAGCCCGCGACTGGCGGCCGCGAGCCGACCCACGTCGCCCACCGCGGCCACGCGCTCGACGCCGCGGAGAACACGCTGCCAGCGGTGCGCGCGGCCGCGGATATCGCGGACGCCGTCGAGGTCGACGTCAGGCGGTGTGCCGACGACGTCGTGGTCGTCCACGACGAGACGGTGGACCGGGTCACGGACGCCACGGGACCCGTGGCCGACTTCACCGCCGAGGAACTCGCCGCCCTCGACGTGTGTGATTCCGGCGCCGGCGTCCCGCGGTTCGCGGACGTCGCGAGGGCGGTGCCGCCGGACGTCGGGCTCCAGGTCGAGCTGAAGGAGCGCGGGCTGGTCGCGGACGTCGTCGAGGCGCTCGCCGCCGCGGGGCGGCTGGACCCGGGCGAGGACGGCCGCGGGGCCACCCGCTCGGCCACGGCCGGGGGTGACCTGCCGCCCCCGGCCGTCCTGTCCTCCTTCGACCACGGAGCACTCCGGGAGGCACGCGAGACGGCGCCAGCCCTCCCGCGCTCGCTCATCTTCGATTCGCGCCCGACGCGGGCGCTCCGGGTCGCCGTCGACCTCGACTGCGTGGCGGTCCACCCGCCCGTGGCACTCTGTCTCGGCTCGGGGATCCCGGTCCCCGGCGTCGGCCGGGTGGCGCTCCCCGCGTCGATCCGGCGCCGGGTCCCCGACAGTGGGAGGACCGCGGGCCGCCGGCTCCGCGACGGTGCGCGCCTCGTCCGTGCCGCCGGCCGACGGCTCCCGGTCGCGGGGGACCGGTTGCCGACACACCGGGTCGCGGGCCTCGACCCGCTGGTCGGTGACTCGCTGCTCGCGGCGGCCCGCGAGCGCGACCTGGCCGTCAACGCGTGGACCGTCACCGACGAGGCGGTGGCCGCGGCGCTGCACGCCACCGGCGTGGACGGCCTGAGCGTCGACGGTGCGGCGGTCGTCGACCCGGAGTAGCCGGAGACGTGGATCCGCGTCGACGCGATGTCGTCCGGCCCGGCGGCCTCGGCCGCTGACGCGTGCTCGACGGCGGGAAACCGGTCGAGCGTCCGTCCGGAACCTGCCTCGCGGAGCCGAGTCAGGTGGGTTTATGCGGGACGCAGACCCCGTCGTTCACGATGAAGCTCCACGAGTACCAGGCGAAGGACGTGTTCGCGGACGCGGGCATCCCGACGCCACCGTCGGCGCTCGCCACGACGGTCGACGAGGCCGTCGACCGGGCCGGCGAGGTCGGCTACCCCGTCGCGGTGAAGGCACAGGTGCAGGTCGGCGGCCGCGGGAAGGCCGGCGGCATCCTGCTCGCCGACGACGCGGACGAGGTTCGCGACGCCGCCGAATCCATCCTCGGGATGGACCTGAAGGGATACACCGTCGACCGCGTCCTCGTCGAGGGGGCGGTCGACTTCACGAACGAACTGTACGTTGGCGTCACGATGGACCGCGGCGAGGGCCGCCCGGTCCTGATGGTCTCGACCCGCGGCGGCGTGAACATCGAGGAGGTGGCCGCGGAGGACCCCGGGGCCATCGCCCGCGAGCACGTCGACCCCGCGTACGGCCTCCACCCCTACCAGGCCCGGAAGGCGGTCTACGAGGCCGGCGTCGACCGCGACGTCGCGAACAGCGTCGCGTCGGTCGCCACCACGCTCTACCGGCTCTGGGACGAGCGCGACGCCAGCGACGCGGAGATCAACCCGCTGATGGTCACGGCCGACGACGAGGTCGTCGCCGCCGACGCCGTGCTCAACATCGACGACGACGCGCTGTTCCGCCAGCCCGAACTCGCCGAACTCGAGGAGGAGGCCGCCGAGGACGACCTCGAGGCGAAGGCCCAGGAGTACGACTTCGACTACGTCCGCCTCTCGGGCGACGTTGGCATCATCGGCAACGGTGCGGGGCTCGTGATGACGACGCTCGACCTCGTCGACCACTACGGCGGGTCGCCGGCGAACTTCCTCGACATCGGCGGGGGCGCGAAGGCAGAGCGCGTGCGCGATGCCCTCGACATGGTGTTCTCCGACCCGAACGTCGAGGCGGTCGTGTTCAACATCTTCGGCGGCATCACGCGGGGCGACGAGGTCGCCCGGGGCATCAACGAGGCACTCGAGGCCTTCGAGGAGATCCCCAAGCCCGTCGTCGTCCGCCTCGCCGGCACCAACGCCGCGGAGGGCATGGAGATCCTGAACACCGACCTCGTCACCGTTGAGGGCACGCTCGAGGCCGCCGTCCAGCGCGCGGTCGCGTTCGCCGACGAGGCGAGCGACGCGCCCGACGGCACCGCCGCGGCCACGGGAGGTGTCGACGAATGAGCGTCCTCGTCGACGACGACACCCGCGTCGTCGTGCAGGGGATCACGGGCGGCGAGGGGAAGTTCCACACCGAGCAGATGCTCGCGTACGGCACGAACGTCGTCGCGGGCGCCGTGCCGGGCCGCGGCGGCCAGGAGGTCGCCGGCGTGCCGGTGTACGACACCGTCCACGAGGCGGTCGACGCGGAGGACGCCGACGCCTCCGTCGTCTTCGTCCCGCCCGCGTTCGCCGCGGACGCCTGCTTCGAGGCCCTCGAGACCGACCTCGACCTGGTCGTCGCCATCACCGAGGGCATCCCGACCCAGGACACGTCCCGCGTCCACCGGCGCCTCCAGGAGGTCGACACCCACCTCGTCGGCCCCAACTGCCCCGGCGTCATCACGCCCGGCG
>JBDGTC010000041.1:0-12519 GCA_042217215.1 Halobacteriaceae archaeon | reverse complement strand
CGAGGAGCTCGTCCACCTCGGGAACGCCCCACGTGAGCTTCCCGATCTGCTCGCGGCGCTCGAGCACCGCCGCGCCCGTCTCGAAGCCGCCGACGTCGGCGGCCTCGCGCGCGCCGTTGATGACGTCGGCGGCGGTCGACTCCCCGATGTCGGCGGTGTTCGAGAGCTCGCCGGGGCTCGCCACGGCGATGCCCTGGAAGGTGTCGAAGCCGTTGTCGCGGAGCTTCTCTGCGGTCGCCGGGCCCACGCCGGGCAGGTCCTCGAGGTCTGCGTCTGCTGCCATGGACGGTGCTTGTGCGGGACCCCCCATAAAGTGTCGTAAACACCGGAGTGGAAGTGAAGCCGGGCATGGCTCGCCGGCCGGAACGCCGGCTCTCGACGCCCCGGCGAAGCGGGCAGGTTACGTGCCTCCGGCGGGTACGTGGAGGCGATGAGCGACGAGGTCCGCTCGGGCACGGTCTGCCCCCACTGCGGCGATCCCGTCCCCCCCGGCGCTGCCGACCGCGGCGCGGGGGACCGCCGCGAGCGCGCGCTCTGTGACGCCTGCTACCGCGAGCGCCACGATCTCGTCCAGGCCCCGGAGGGGGTCACCCTCACGCTGTGTTCGACCTGCGGTGCCGTCCGCCGGGACGGCGAGTGGGCCGACGTCGGCGACCGCGACTACACCGACCTCGCCGTGGAGGCCGTCCAGGAGCGCCTGGGCGTCCACGCCGAGGCGCGCGACGTCACGTGGGCCGTCGACCCCGAACAGGTCGACGCCACCACCCTCTCGCTGACCTGTGAGTTCACGGGCCGGTTCCGCGGCGAGTTCGTCGAGGAGTCCGTGACCGTGCCGGTCTCGCTCCCGCGGGGCACCTGCTCGCGCTGCGGGCGCATCGCCGGCGGCGACCACGCCGCCGTCCTCCAGTTGCGCGCGATGGGCGAGCGCACCCCGACGGCGGCGGAGGTCGACCGCGCGGTCGAGACCGCGAGCGACTACGTCGAGACCCGCGCCGCGGGCGGCGACCGCGACGCCTTCGTCGCCGAGGTCGAGGAGACCCCCGACGGCGTCGACGTGCAGCTCTCGACGACGTCCGTCGGCCGCGGCGTGGCCGAGCGCGTGCGCCGGCAGCTCGGCGGCAGGGTCTCCCACGCCAGCACCCTCGTCACGGAGGACGAGGAGGGCGACCCGGTGTACCGCGTCACGAGCTTGGTCCGCCTGCCCCCGTTCCGCCAGGGCGACGTGGTCGACCCGGGGGACGGCGACGGCCCGGTGCTGGTCCGCTCCGTGGACGGCTCCGTGAAGGGCCGGCGCACGCTGACCGGCGAGCCTTTCGACGCGCCGTACGACGCCGACGTCACCACCGACGCCACGCGACTCGGCCACCGGTCGGCGGCCACCGAGACCACGCTGGTCGCCATCGAGGACGAGCGCGCGGTGCAGGTGCTGGACCCCGAGACCTACGAGACGCGCTCGGTCGCGCGCCCGATCGGCCTCGACGGCGAGACCGAGACGGTGCGCGTCCTGCGGGGCGAGCGCCGCGAGGACCTCCACGTGGTCCCGCCCGCCGGCGCGCTGGAGGGGTAGCCGTGGCGCACGGAGACGACCGGCTCGCCGCGCTCGTGCGGAAAGCGCGCGCGGAGACCGCCATCGACGCCCTCGACGCGGAGGGCGTCTACGACGACGGCCGGCACGTGTGCGAGCACGACGCCGCGCGGGTCGCCGTCCCCGTCACCGAACCCCCGCGGGAGACGCCCGTCGACGATCTGGTCGCGGGCGCGGGGGACCGCCGCGTCCGGACCCTCGCGGACCGGCTCCGCGCCCGCGGCTGGTCGGCCGAGGCCGTCGACGCCGCCCCATCCTCGTGGGGCGTCGTCGGCGACGTCGCACTCGTCGACCTCTCCGCGCTGGATCGGGAGCGGTGGGAGGACGTCGCCGACGCGCTCGCCACCCACACGGGCGTCGCCACCGTGTGTCACCGCCGGGGCGTCGCGGGCCCCCACCGCGAACCCGACCTCGCGGTCGTCCACGGCGAGCGCACGCGCACGGTCCACGTCGAGGACGGGACTGCGTACGCCGTCGATCTCGCCGACGTGATGTTCTCGCCGGGCAACCAGGCCGAGCGCCGGCGGATGGGCCGCGTCGTCGCGTCCGGCGAGCGCGTCCTCGACATGTTCGCCGGCGTCGGCTACTTCGCGCTCCCGATGGCCCGGGCCGGCGCCGACGTCGTCGCCGTCGAGCGCAACACGACCACGTACGGCTTCCTCGTCGAGAACGCGCGCCGGAACGACGTGACCGACCGGCTGACCGCGGTCCGGGGGGACTGCCGGGCGGTGGTGGCCGGCGCGCGCGGGGTTCGCGGCGGCGGGCCGCTGGCCGGCGAGGCGGTCGACCGCGTCGTGCTCGGCCACTTCGGCGCCCGAGACGCGCTCCCCGTGGCCGTGCGGTCACTCGCCGGCGGCGGACGGCTCCACCTCCACGACGTAGCGCCGGCCGGCGACGCGACCGAGGACCGCGAGCCGCCCGAGGCGGCCGTCCGGTCGGCGGCCGCCGGGACGGACCGGGCGGTGCGGACGTGCGAGCGCCGGGTCGTCAAGAGCTACAGCGAGGGACTGGACCACGTGGTCGTCGATGCCACGGTCGGGTAGCGTCCTCGGCCGTCTCCTCGTCGCGGGTCGTCACTCCTCCTCGTCGTGGGCCGCACGGAGCGCCGCCACGTCCTCGGCGGTCGGGTCGTCGGGCAGGCGTTCGATACACGCATAACAGAGGAAGTGCTCGGTGTCGTCGGACTCGAACTCGAGGGTGAGTCCCTCGGTCTTCGAGTGGCCGCCGAAGACCCAGAGGTTCGCGATGCCGCCGGCCACGCCCACCCCGCGGCCGCAGACGTCGCAGTACCGCGTCATCGTGTGTCGTTCGTCGGGGGCGGGTAAAGGTGCCCCGGCCGACGAATCGCGACGGCGAGGACGGCTCGGCACGGGACGGGACGGGACGGCGATCCCGCCACGGGATGGCGTCGCCTACGCCGGCGCCACGACGTCGCGACACGCCGGGCACTCCGCGTACATCGCGGGGCCGTCGGCGGACTCGTACTCGATAAGCAGTCCCTCCCGGTGGATGGGCGTGGCACAGCGCGGGCAGCGGCCGAGTGTGGATTGCGTCGACATTGGTCAGGTGGCCCGGAATCCGGGCACGTACACCGACGTTCGGACGCAGGGCGCTAAGAAGCGAGCCAGGCGGGGCGGAAGTGAAACTGGTGGCGTTTGCTCGGCGAGGTGTCCTCGGCGACGTGTGCCCCGTGGCGCGTGCTCGGCGGAGGGATGGCTGTGACCGTCCGACCCAGGTGGAACACGCGGAGCAGCGGCTACCGGGACGACTGTCTGGCGGGAACGCTGGCGGTGGAACGGACGGCGACTCCCGCTAGTCGGAGTTCAGCTCTTCGAACTGGCGCAGCATCTCGTCGGCAGACCCGCCCGCGTCGAACTCGACGGACCCGCGGTACTCCGACCGCGTGTCGTCGCCGATATCGACCTGGGCGTTCTTCTTCTCGCGGCGCTCGTGTTCGTCCTCGTCATAGGCACCCATTGACATGGCTCGGTACACCACAGGTAGTCTGCTAACCCCTATCAATGTAATGGTCCCACAGGGTCCGGGCCCGGAGACGCGGCGAGGGGGCTCGCCGGCGCGCGTGGAGGTTTATTGCGGGCGGGGACGAGGAGATCACGTGACCTACGCCGACCTCCACGTCCACACGACGGCCTCGGACGGGACCCTCACGCTGGCGGAGGTGCCGGAGGCGGCCCGCGGGGGCGGGCTCTCGGTCGTGGCCGTCACCGACCACGATCGGGTCCACCCGGGGCTGGACGCGCCGGTGGTGGAGCGCGAGGGCGTGACCGTCGTCCGCGGCGTCGAGCTGCGCGTCGACGCGGACGACCAGCGGCTGGACCTCCTGGGGTACGCCGTGGAGGAGACCGACGCCCTCGCGGAGACGCTCGGGGCGCTCCAGCGCGACCGCCGTGAGCGCGCGGCCCGCATCGTCGACTGCGTCGAGGACCGACTCGGCGTGACCCTCGACGTCTCGCTCGCTGACGGCGTCGGCCGCCCCCACGTCGCCCGGGCCGTCGTCGCCCACCCCGAGACCGACTACGACGACGTCGGCGCCGTCTTCGCGGACCTGATCGCCGAGGACGCACCGTGTTACGTGGCCCGCGACGTCCCGACCTTCGCTCGCGGCGCCGCGGTGCTGGGCGAGGCCGCCGAGGTGGTGTCGCTCGCGCACCCGCTGCGGTACGCCGACCCCGCCGCGGCGCTGGCGCTGGCAGGCGCCCTCGACGCCGTCGAGCGAGCGTACCCGTACGGTCGGGCGGTCGACCTCTCGCCGGTCGACGCCGCCGCGGCGGCCCACGACCTGCTCGTGACGGGCGGGAGCGACGCCCACGGGACCGACCTCGGGGCGGCGGGGCTCGGGCGGGCGGCCTACGAGCGGCTCGGTCTGGAGCCGTGAGGCCGGTACGGCGCCGGGGTACCGCCGGAGACCCGCGGTGGCGGGGACTCACGGCGCCGCTTTCCGGTGTCGCAGAGTTAAGGGCCCTCCACGACTAGGCCCGTGTATGGAGTGTCACTACTGTGACCGCCCAGCGGACGTCACGGTCGAGAAGGAGGGCGTCCGCGTGGGGCTCTGCGAGGAGCACTTCCGCGAGCGCCTAGAGGAGCTCGCGGAGTCCGACGCCCTGGCGGACCTCCGGAAGCAGTTCGACGTCGACCGGCCCGAGTAACGCCCCGCGACCGCCCCGTCCTCCCCTCCGCGTGCCTTCTGCACCCATCGCGGCCGTCCGCCGCACACTTGGCGGACGTCCGCCGCACCCTTCGCGGACGTCCTCGACCCCGTCCCGCGTCCCCCGCACCCCGATCCGTCCTGCCGGTCCGCGACGGTCCCGCAACGACTTACCCACTGGAGGCCGACCCTCCGGCAATGCGCACCGTCCGTCTCGACGACATCGAGGACCGGCTCGGCCCCGCGGACGTGAGCCGGCCGCTGACCGACGCGCTCGGCCTCGCGAACGCCGCGCTCAACTACTACGAGCTCGCGCCGGGGGAGTCCTTCGCGTACGGCATCCACGCCCACGAGGACCAGGAGGAGGTGTTCTACGTCACCGGGGGGACCGTGACCTTCCACACCCGCGAGGAGCCGGTGACCGTCTCGGCGGGCGAGCTGGTCCGGTTCGCGCCCGGCGAGTACCAGCGCGGGGTGAACGAGGGCGACGAGCGGGTCCGCGCGCTCGCCATCGGCGCGCCACAGGAGCCCGGCGAGACGGACATCCGCCGGGAGTGCCCCGAGTGCGGCCACCACACGGGCCAGGAACTCGAACTGAGCGACGACCGCTCGGCGGTCCGGGCGCGGTGTCTCGAGTGTGGCACCGTCACGGGAGCGTTCGACTGATGCCGGGACGGTGGCCGCCGTGACGACCGACGCGACGACGGACGGCTCCCCGACCGCCGGGGCGCCCCGCGACCCCGCGACCGACGGTGGCGAGCCCGGCCGGGCGCCGCCCCGGATGGTGTACGACGACGAGTGTGGCTTCTGCACGTGGGCGGCGCGCCGCCTCGCCGACCGCGGGGGCGTCCGCCTCGTGGGGTTCGGCGAACTCACTCCGGACCAGCGCGCCCGCCTGCCCGGGGAGTTCCGGCACTGCGCCCACCTGCTCACCGACGACGCGGTCTACTCCTGTGGCGAGGCGATGACCCGGGCGCTGGAGGCGACGGGCGGACTGCCCGCTCGCCTCCTCCCCCTGGCCCGGCGCGTCCCGGGGTTCGCGGCGGCGCGGGAGCTGTGCTACCGCTGGATCGCCGACCACCGCGGGGTGGTCGGCCGGCTGCTGCGCGCGACGCCGGCGCGGGAGTGAGCGTCGGGCCTGCACGAGCGTGAACGTCGCGCCGCCGCGGGCGCGGCGACTCCGCGAGCGCGGCGACGTCCGGGCGCCGGCTCAGTCACCGGCCGCGCCGGTGCCGTCGGCCGTCTCGACGGGGCGGCGGGCCGCGACGAAGTCGGTGAAGTTCTCGAAGAGCTGCTTCGCCTCGCAGGCCGCGTCGAAGCCCTCGGCCGTGATGGTGTCGAGGGCGGCCTCGAACTCGTCGGCCGGGAGCTCATCGTCCTTGCCGCTCGCGACCTCGCGGGCGGTCTCGAGGTCGTACTCGGGGTGGAACTGCATGCCCCACGCCTCGTCCTTCCGGAACGCGTGGAGCGAGCGGTCGTTCTCGGCGAGGGGCTCCGCCCCCGGCGGGAGCGTCACGACCTCGTCGCCGTGGGTGACGAAGACCGTGAACCGCTCGTCGATGCCCTCGAAGAGCACGCCGCCGTCGTGTGCCACCTCGCGGTAGCCCAGCTCGAAGGTGTCAGCGCCCATGTCGGCCACCTCGCCGCCGAGCGCGGCCGCGACCGCCTGGTGTCCGAAGCAGACGCCGAGCAGGGGCATCGAGCGCTCGTGAGCCGTCTCGAGCCAGGAGAGCAGTCCGTCGATCCACGGCTCGTCCCCGTAGACCGACGCCTCCGAGCCCGTGACCACCGCGGCGTCGAAGTCGTGGTGGGCGGGGAGCTCCCCGCCGGCCACGTCGTACTCCACCAGGTCTGCGTCCAGCTCCCGGCGGAAGTTCCGCTCCGTGAACGGCGAGTCGGAGGTGTCGAGGAGGGCGATCCGCAGTCCGCTGTGACCCATCGGCCGGGGGAAGTGCCCGCGCGCCAAAGTGCGTTGCGACGGCGACACCACGTGTCGGGGCACGCCGCGAGCCGGCAGCGGGTCAGCTGTGCGACTCGGCAGCGGGTCAGCTGTGCGACTCGGCAGCGGGTCAGCTCGGCGGGTCAGCGGCCGCGGCCGTCGTCGCCGAGGAACCCCTCGAGGGCGTCGTTCACCGGCCGCGAGCGCTCGACGCCGACGAGGTGGCCGGCGCCGGGGAACCTGCGGTGCTCGCCGCGCGGGAGAGCGTCCGCGAGCCGCTCGCCCGCAGGTGGCGGCACCAGGGCGTCAGCGCCGCCGTGACAGACCAGCGCCGGCGCGGTCACCTCGTGGAGCCAGCCGGTCGCGTCGACGTCGGCCAGCGCGGCGAGCTGGGCCGCCCGTCCCGCCCGCCGGGCGTCGTCGGCTGCGCGCCACTCGACGACCGCATCGCAGACGTCGGGGTGGCGCTCGCGGAAGTCGGCCGAGAGCAGGTGGGCCAGCGAGTCCGCGAGGGCCGCCTCGTCGGCGGGGTCGGCCAGCGCCCGCTCGTACGCGCCACGGTCTGTGGCCCCCGCGTCCGGCGGGGTCCCCAGCAGGCAGAGCGACCCCACGGGGTGCGCGCGAGCGTACGCCAGCGCCACCGCGCCACCGAGGCCGAGGCCGACGAGGTGGGGTCGACCCCCCAGGGCGGCGTCGCGAACGACCGCGCGGAGGTCGGCGACCAGGTCCCCCACGGTGTACGGTCCGGGCGGGGCGTCGGAGTGGGCGCCCCCGCGGCAGTCGACGGTGACGGTCGTGTACGGTCCGGCGAGCGCGTTCGTCTGCCAGCCCCAGGTCCAGACGCCGAGGCCGGCGTCGCCGACGAAGACGACCGGCGGTCCCTCGCCCGCGGTCTCGTAGCGGAGCACGACGCCGTCGCGGGTCGTCGTCGGCACCGGACTCAGGCTTCCTCTTTCACGCGCCGGAGGATGTCGGGCGCGTCGTCGAGGGCGCCGTCGAGGGCGTCGACGTCAGGGCCACCGCCCTGGGCGAAGTCAGGGGGTCCACCGCCACCGCCGCCGACGCGGCCCGCGAGCTCGGCGACCACCTCGCCCGCGTCGATGGGGACGCCGTCGGGGACGGCGACGACGAACTGGGCGCCGTCGGCGCCCGAGCCGATGACGGCGACGGTCCCCTCGTCGGCGAGGGCGTTCGCCGTGGCCCGCAGCTGGTCGACGTCGGCGTCGATGCGCTCGACGGAGACCGGGGTGCCGTCGACCTCGAGGGTCTCGGCCCCGCCGCCGCTCGCGCGGGCCTCCGCCAGCTCCTCCTTCAGGGCCTCGATGCGCTTGCCGCGCTCCTTCCACTCGGTGAAGAAGCGCTCGGCTGTCTCGGGGACGTCCTCGGGTGAGACGTCGAAGGTCTCGGCGGCGGCGAACAGCGCGTCCTCGGTGTCCTGGGCGTGCTCGACCGCCGCGTCGCCCGCCGCGAAGGTGATCCGCTCGACGCCGTCCTGGACCCGCTCGGTGCCGAGGATGGAGATGTACCCGATGTCGCCGGTGCGGCGCACGTGGGTCCCGCCACACGCCTGGACGTCCTCGGCGACGTGGACGAGCCGGATGTTCGTCCCGGAGGGGATGCCGCCCTGGTAGAGGTCGAAGCCGTACTTCTCCTCGGCCTCGTGGCGGTGGGGCCACTCGCGCTGGACCGCGGTGTTCTCCATCACGATCTCGTTCGCGAGGGACTCGATGGCCTTCACCGTCTCGCGGTCGATGCGCTCGTAGTGGTGGACGTCGATGCGCGAGGAGTCGACGCCCTTCTGCGCGCCGGCCTGCCGGACGTGCTCGCCGAGCACCTCTCGCGCGGCGTGGATGACGACGTGTGTCGCGGTGTGGTGGCGCATGAGCCGGCGGCGGCGCCAGACGTCGATCTGGCCCCGCACGAACTCCCCCTTCCCGGGGTCGTCGTCGGTGCGGTGGAGGACGACGCCGTCGCGGCGCTGGACGTCGGTGACCTGGACGGTGGTCTCGTCGGTCGAGAGCATCCCGTGGTCGGGGGGCTGCCCGCCGCCCTCCGGGTAGAACATGGTCTGGTCGAGGACCACGTCGTAGCCGTCCTCGCGCTCGAAGACGTCGAGGACGACGGCCTCGAACTCCGTGCGGTACTCGTCGTCGTAGTAGAGCCGCTCGGTCTCGGGGAGGTCGGCGAGGCGTTCGGTGAGTTCGTCGGGTTCTGCGCCGCCCGCCTCTCCATCCGCGCCCGCCTTCCCCTCGCCGCCCGCAGCCGCGGTGTCGTGGCGCGCGGCCACGAGGCTGAAGAAGTCGTCGGGGCGATTCACCTCGGCACCGACGTCGGCGGCCACCTCGGCGACGATGTCCGGGTGGATGCCGTGGGAGTCATAGAGGTCGACGAGGGTCTCCGGCGGCACCCGCTCGCCGCGCTCGGCGTGCTCCTCGGCGAGCGAGCGCACGCGCCGGGTGCCGCGGTCGAGCGTCTCGCGGTACTTCTCGACCTCCGTGCGCACGACGTCGCGGATGGTGTCGCGGTTCTCGTAGCCGAGCCGCCGGGCCTGCATGTCGACGAGCTCGTCCAGTGGCGCGTCGACGCCGACGCGGTCGACGAGTCGCTTGGTCCGGCGGACCACCATCCGCGAGAGGTAGCCCGCGCCGACGTTCGAGGGGACGATGCCGTCGCCGAACATGTAGGCCAGCGCGCGGCAGTGGTCCGCGACGGCGTAGATGGTCTCGAGGGGCTCCATCAGGTCCTCGAGCGCGGCGACCGGGACGTCGAGCTTCTCGGCGATGGTGTCCCGCGCGCTCTCCATGTCCTCGGCCTCGTCGATGTCCATGTGGCCCGCGAGCTTCGCCGCGCGGTGGACGAGCGTCTCCTCCTCGTCGGTGTGCTCGATCCCCGCGTTCTCCGTCAGGAAGTCGATCATCTCGGGGTAGACGGCCTCGTACACCGTCGGCGTGCCCTGGGAGACCCAGGTCCAGCGCTCGAGGCCGTAGCCCGTGTCGACGACGTAGGTGTCCATCTCTGTGTACCGGTTCCCGTCCTTGAGCTCGTACTCGCCCTCGGGGTCCTGCTCGAACATCATGAAGACCAGCGTGGCGAGCTCCGCGCCGCGGTAGATGACCTCGAAGGCGGGACCGGCGTTCCCCCCGCCGACCCACGGGTCCTCGATGAGCGTCAGGTCCGAGAGGTCGGCGCCCAGCTCCTCGAACAGCTCGACGCAGTACGCGACGGTCTCCTCCTTCCAGTACACCTCGCCCTCGTAGGCGTACTCGTCCTCGGCGGCCTCGCGGGCGTTGAACGCGTGGTGGGCCATCATCTCGAAGGCCATCGTGTGGCGCCCGGTCTTGCCCACGTTGTCGATGTCCTGCATCCGGATGCACGGCTGGCTGATGGTGAGGGGATTGGCGGGCGGCGGCGTGGTCCCGGAGGTCACGAGGGGCTGGAAGTCGTAGATCGAGGCCTGGGTGAGCAACACGTCCTCGCGCCACCGGCTCGCCGCGACGGGATATGGCTCGATGCGCTCGTGGTCGCGCTCCTCGAAGAAGGAGAGGAAGGCCTCGCGCATCTCCGCGAGGCCGTACGACTCCGCGAAGCCCGGGTCGTCGATGAACCCGTAGTCGGCACACGGCGGCTCCCCACAGGTCGCACGCTCCCCCGGGGCCCAGAATCGGGCCCCACACTCGCTGCACTCCTGCCGGACGAACCCCGCCTCCTCGAAGTACTCGAGTCGGTACTCGTCCGCGAGTTCGCTCATTGCCCGCTACTCGCCGAGCGGCGAGTAAAACAGTTGCGACAGCACGCGCGACGGCGTCGCTCCCGGTCGTCTACGGGGAACGGCCGCGAGCCAGAGACCACACGCGAGCGCTCACTCCCGCCGCGGGCCGAAGACCGCGGCGGCCGCGAGCCCGGCGACCAGCCCCGCGAGGAGACCGACGGGCAGCCAGAGCCAGTACTCCCCGGTGGCGAAGCCGGCCACCGTCCCGGCCCCGAGGCCGAAGCCGACGGCCGGGCCGAGCCACTCCGGGTCGACGAACGCGGGACCGGGGTAGGACTCCGGGGCCGGTTCGGGCTCGACGTCGTCCGGCCCGCTCCCACTCGCACCGTCGCCGCCCTCGGACGCGCTCATGGCACGGACTTGTGCGGCGCCGGGAATAATCCCACTGGCTCTGGGGCCGAGCGGCGAGCCCCGCCGGTGCCGGGGCGCCTTTGCCGCTGGCGGCCCTCGACGGCACCATGGGCCGACTCATCGACGGCGAGTGGCGCACCGACGTGGAACAGCTCGAGAGCGACGAGGAGGGCGAGTTCCAGCGGGCGACCACGTCGTTCCGCGAGTGGGTCGGCGGCGAGTCCGGCGACGACCCCGACGCGCGCTTCCAGCCCGCGGCCGGGCGGTACCACCTCTACGTCTCCTACGCCTGCCCGTGGGCCCATCGCACGCTCCTCACGCGCGCGCTCATGGGGCTCGAGGACGCGATCACGGTCGACGTCGTCGACCCGTTCCGCGAGGACGACGGCTGGGAGTTCGCGCCGGAGAAGCCGGGCTGCACCACCGACCGCATCCACGGCGCGGCCTACCTCCGCGACGTCTACACCGCCGCGGAGCCCGACTACACCGGCCGCGTGACGGTGCCCGTCCTCTGGGACCGCGAGGAGGGCGTCATCGTGAACAACGAGTCCGAGGAGATAATCAAGATGCTCGCGCAGGCCTTCGGCGACGAGGCCGAGCGGGACGTCGACCTCTACCCCGCCGAACGCCGCGACGCCATCGACGAGGTCATCGACGACATCTACCCCTCCATCAACAACGGCGTCTACCGCGCGGGCTTCGCAGAGAGCCAGTCGGCCTACGATGGCGCCGTGGAGGAGCTCTTCGACGCGCTCGCCGAGTACGACGACCTGCTCGGCGACCAGCGCTACCTCGCCGGTGACTCGCTCACTCTCGCGGACGTCTGCATGTTCACGACCCTCTACCGCTTCGACGAGGTCTACCACACCCACTTCAAGTGCAACCACCGGCGGATCACCGACTACGAGCACCTCTGGGGCTACCTCCGCGAGCTATACCAGCTCCCGGGCGTCGCGGAGACGTGCGTGATGGACCACGTGAAGGAGCACTACTACCGCAGCCACGACCACCTTAACCCCCACCGGCTCGTCCCCAAGGGCCCGGACCCGGACTTCGAGGCGCCCCACGACCGCGACCGGCTTCCCGGCGGGCCGCCGGCGGCGCTGGCGCCCCCCGCGGCCGACTGAGACCCGGGCGGCGTCGTCTCTGACTCGCCCTACTCCTCGCCGCCCTCGAGTGCGACGGCCGCGAGCAGCGCCTCGAGCTGTACGCGCTCGTTCGCGCCCTCGGTGATGCGGTAGTCGGCCTCGCCAACGCGGTCGAGCAGCCGCACCGCGGCGTCGTCGGGGATGTCGAACTCCCAGATGGAGCGGTGGAGTTGGTCGATGACGTCCCCGCCCGCGAGCCCCTTCTCGGTCAGGAGCTCGTCGAGGGTGGCCCGCGCGGCGGTGAAGTCGCCGTCGAGCGCGCTGGTGATCATCTCGCGGACCTCCTCGGGCCGCGCGGTCGCGGTCGTGAGGTACACCTGCTCGGCGTCGACGGTCTCGCCGGTGATGGACGCCGCCTGGAGCCCGTTGATGGCCTTGCGCATGTCGCCGTCGGCGGCGTAGACCAGCGCCTCGACGCCCTCGTCGGTCACTGCGATGCCCTCCTCGTCGGCGATGTACCGGACGTACTCGGCCATCGACTCCTCGTCGATCTCGGTGAAGCGGAAGACCGCACACCGCGACTGGATGGGGTCGATGATGCGCGAGGAGTAGTTACACGAG
>JBDGTC010000081.1:0-12794 GCA_042217215.1 Halobacteriaceae archaeon | reverse complement strand
CCCACCCCTGGCTTCGCCGGTTCCCCGCGGGCGAGGCGTGCGAACCAGCGCGGGATGTGAATCGGGGCGGCCCTCCGCTCCGACCGTGGTTCACATCCCGCCGTGGCTGTATCCGTGTCGACCCGCCTCCGCTACGACCGCCACTCCTGGACCCACCACGCGAGGCCGAACAGCGTGATGCCGACGCCCAGCGTCGTCGACGCGGGGTCCGGAATCACCACGAGGACGATGCCGACCACGACGACCGTCGTGGGCTCGATCTCCGGCCAGTACTCCGCGAGCGAGACCATACGGGGTGTTCGGTGCCACCGCCAATCATGGTTTGCCCTCACCGCCAGTCGTTCGGCACTGTTCAGATAACACTGCTGGTAATACGGCCTCCCCCGAAAGCCCCCGCCGCCTCGACTCGAGCGCAGCGAGGGAGCGAAGCTCCCTCTGGCTCACGGCGCCTGCGGCGCCGTGAAGCCCGCTGTGCGCTTCGCTCACTTCGTTCGCTGCAGTGCTTGCGTCGCCGATCTTCGTCGAGGCGGCGGCCCCTTTCGAAGACCCACCCGTGTGGAGGCCGAAATCCGTCGACACAGGCCCGTAGTCAGCGGCTCGAATCGTATGACGCGCGTCAGCCGTAACTGAACAGCGCCACACGGGACAACAGAAGCTTCTTACCCGCCGACGGCCGATTCAGCGCCGATGGGACGGGCCCGAGAGCCCCCGCCGGCGTCCACCGACGCCGCTGCCGACCGGCCGGCCACGCTCGCCGTGAGCGTCGTCCTCCCCGCGTACAACGAGGCCGACACGCTCGAGGGCACCGTCCAGACCACGCTCGACGCGCTCGCGGAGTTCCTCCCGGACGGCGAGTTCGAGGTCATCGTCGCCGAGGACGGCTGTGACGACGCGACGCCGGAGATCGCCAGCCGCCTCGCCGGAGCTGACCCGCGAGTGCGGCACTTCCACAGCGACGAGCGCCTGGGCCGGGGCGGGGCGCTCGAGGCGGCGTTCCGGGCCGCGCGCGGGGAGACGGTGGCGTACTTCGACACCGACCTCGCCACAGACATGGCTCACCTCGAGGAGCTGATCGAGAGCGTCCGGTCCGGCGAGTACGACGTCGTCACCGGGTCCAGGTGGCTCCCGGGCCACGAGGCCGACCGCCCGGCGAAGCGGGGCATCCCCTCCCGGGGGTTCAACCTCGCGGTGCGGGCGACGCTCCGGTCGGACCTCCGGGACCACCAGTGCGGGTTCAAGGCGTTCGACCGCGCGGCGCTGCTCGACCTCCTCGCGGACGTCGAGGACCGCCACTGGTTCTGGGACACCGAGGTGCTCGTCCGCGCCCAGCGACGGGGGCTTCGCGTGAAGGAGTTCCCGGTCCGGTGGACGCCGAAGGGTGACTCGAAGGTCGACCTCGTCCGCGACGTGCTCGGGATGGGGTCACAGATCGTGCGGCTGTGGTGGCAGACCGCCGTGAGTCCGCGGGTGACCCGCCGGCGGTCGGTCGCCGCCGGCGTCCTCCTCGTCCTCGCTGCGGTCGCGCTGATGACGGTCTACCTCGACCCCTCGGCCGTGCTCGCGGAGATGCGGGACGCCGACCCCCGGCTCGTCCTCCTCGCCGGGGGCATCTACCTCCTCTCGTGGCCGCTCCGCGGGGTGCGCTACCGCGACATCCTCGCGGAACTCGGCTTCCCCTCCTCGTGGGGCTTCCTCACCGGTGCGGTGTTCATCTCTCAGACCGGCAACCTCGTCTTCCCCGCCCGCGCCGGCGACGTGGTGCGCGCCTACATCGTGAAGAGCCGCCGACAAGTCCCCTACGCCTCCGGGGTGGCGTCGCTGGCCATCGAGCGCGTCTTCGACCTGCTCACCATCGCGACGCTCGCGGGCGGCGTCCTCCTCGGACTCGCGGTCGTCGACCCCGACGCCGTCGCGGCGCTCGCGAGCGCGGTGACCGGCGGCTCGGCCGAGGCCGGCGGGGCGACCGGCGACTCGGGACGCGAGGCGGTCGTGGTGGCCGCGGCCGTGGGCCTCGCCGCCGTCGCCGCCGTCGTCGGCATCGTCCTCACCACACGCACCGAGCGCAACCTGGTGCGCTCGGCGGTCGGACGGCTCTCCGACGACTCCTACGCGGAGTACGTCGCCGGCGTGCTCGAGCGCTTCGCCGGCGACGTCCAGACCATCGCGACCCGGCGGGCCTTCCTGCGCGTGGGCGGGACGAGCCTCCTCATCTGGGCCATCGACGTCGTCACGGCCGTCGTCGTGCTCTGGGCGTTCGACGTCGCGGTCTCGCCCGCCGCGCTCGTCGCCGTGGGCTTCTTCGCGGTGAGCGTCGGTAACCTCGCGAAGGTCCTGCCGCTCTCGCCGGGCGGCATCGGGCTCTACGAGGGCGCGTTCACCCTCCTCGTCGTCGCGCTCACGCCGATCGGGGTCCCCGTCGCGCTCGGCGCGGCCATCGTCGACCACGCGGTGAAGAACGCGGTAACCGTGGCGGGCGGCGGGGTCTCGATGCTCGTGCTCAACGTCTCTCTCGCGGAGGCCGTCGAGAGCGGTCGGGCGGCCGAGGCCCGCGACGGGGACGCCGTCGAGGAGACGGCACCAGATTCCGCGACCGAGCACTGAGGGAGGGCGGGCCGGCGCACCGCCGGACACCGGGCGCGGTGCGGTCGACGCGACTCCGCCGCGCAACCTTCAGGGACCCCGGGCCCGACGACCGCCCATGGAGTTCCAGACGTTCGTCCTCGCGGCGGCGACGGCCGACCTCGCGGCGGAGCCGCGGGCGCGAGCCCACGCCGACGCGGTGGAGTTCCGGTTGGACCTCGCCGACGACCCCCTCGGACAGCTCGGCAGCTACGACGGCGGGCTCCCGCTGATCGCCACGAACCGCGTCGAGAGCGAGGGCGGCGAGGTCCCGGAGGGGCCCGAGCGCCGGGAGACGCTCCGGGAGGCCGCGGCCCACCCCGCCGTCGCCGCGGTGGACGTCGAACTCGGGGCGCTCGCGGAGGGGCCGGCCCACGACGTGGCCACCGCGGCCCGCGAGGAGGGCTGTGCCGTGGTCGTCTCCGCCCACGACTTCGAGCAGACGCCCTCGCCGGCGGCGATGGCCGACCTGCTCGAGCGGGCCGCGGGTCACGGCGACGTCGGGAAGCTCGCGGTGACCGCACAGAACCGTCGCGACGTGCTCGACCTCCTCGCCGTGACCCACGAGCGCGACGCCGCGGGCGACCGCGTCGCGACGATGGCGATGGGCCCGGCCGGCCGCCACTCCCGCGCCGTCGCGCCCGTCTACGGCTCCCGCATCGGCTACGCGCCGGTCGACCCCGACGACGCCACCGCGCCGGGCCAGTACGACCTCCAGACGCTGGCGGAGCTCGTGACGTCGCTGGGCGGGCGCTGACCGGGGTCCGGGAGTCGGCGCCGCACGGAGGCGCCGGCCCCGCGCCACGCCGACGTCGGCCGACCGTCGTCACGCGGTCCGCTCGCGGGCGCAAGCACAGGTTTAACACGGAGCGGCCCCGGGACCCACCCACGCCGATGCTGGAGAACAAGCGCGCGTACCTCGCCGCCGCCCTCGCCGTCCTCTATCCGGGGCTCGGGCACGTCTACCTCCGGTCGTGGCTCCGGGCGGCGGCGTGGTTCGCGCTGGCGCTGTTCACCGCCTCCGTGGTCGTCCCGACCGAGACCATCCGGGCGATGGGCTCGGGCGACCTGGAGACCATCGTCGCCGCGAGCGAGTCGCTCCCGCTCGAGGTGGCACTGACGCTCCTCGCGGTGCGCGCGCTGAACGTCGTCGACGCCTACCTCGTCGCCGCGCACCCCCACCTCGTCGGCATGGAGGCCGAGACCGACGAGGCGAGCGAGGGCCCCGGGCGCTGTCCGTCCTGCGGGAAGGACCTCGACGCCGACCTGGACTTCTGCCCGTGGTGCACCCAGACACTCGACGCCGCACCGGTCGAGGAGGAGGAGAGCGGCGGCGCGGGCGATGGACGCCCTACTTCTCGATGATGGACTCCTCGACCGTCTCGCCGAAGTGCCGGCCGCCCGCCTCGCGGTAGACCCGCACCTCGTCGCCGGCTTCGAGATCCGTCACCGCGGTGCGGCCCTCGCGGGTGGGGACCTTCACCGTCTCCGCGTTCTGGAGGAGCGTCTCGAAGCGGTCGACCCCGCCGTCGTCCTCGACGGAGACCGAGACCCGGAACATCGGCCGCTTCTCGATCTTCGCGCGCCCGACGACGGCCTCGCGGGTGTTCCCGTCGTCGTCGACGACCTGAACCTCGTCGCCCGACCGGAGCTCGGAGAGGTACTTCGTGCCGCCGTCGGGGGTCCGGACGTACGCGTGGACCGCGCCCGCGTTCACCCGGAACGGCCGCGAGGCGACGTAGGGCGACTCCGCGGTCTCGGCGTAGACCATGAAGAGCCCGCGGGACATCGAGCCGACGAGCATCCCCTCGTCGTGGTCCATCAGCGTGCCCGTGTCGATGCAGACGCGGTCGGCGAGGCCGACGGTCTCGACGGCCTCGACCTCGGCCCACTCGAGGTCGAGGTGCTCGCGCTCGGCGGCGTCGCGGGCCTCGACGGCGCCGCGAATCTCGTCGGGGTCGTCGGCGTCGACGAGCACGCCGTCGGCGCCGAGCTCGAGCGTCTCGAAGGCGGTCTCGGCCTCGTCGGCGGTCTGGACCCCGGCGATCAGCGTCGTCTCGTCGCCGACCCGGGCGATGAGGTTCTCGAGGGGAATGATCTGCCAGTTCTCGGCGGCGACCAGGGTGTACGCGGCCTCCTGGGCCGCCCGCTCCGCGAAGGCCTCGTAGGACTCGTCGAAGATGCGCACGAACGCGCCGCTCACCCCGTCGTCGCGGCGGAGCGTCGTGAGGTCCGCCGAGCCCGAGAGGTCGTTCGGGAGCGCGACGGTGCCGTCGCCCTCGCTGTCCTTGCCGACGACGTACGCGTCGGCGGGGCGCTCGGCCTCCTCGATGCCCATCACGTCGGCGTCCGAGGCGTGGAACGCCGCGACGTTCACGGCGCCCAGGTCCCGCACGCGCTCGACATCGTCCTCGTCGACGAGGACCCAGTCGACGCCGGCCTCGAGGCCGGCGGTGATGCGGCGCTTGCGCGCCGACCAGTCGCCGACGTCGTCGTCGGCCTTGAGCCACACGGAGCGTGTCATGGCCGCACGGTCGGGTGGTCCGGTCTTGAACCCAGCGGTCCCGGGGCTACGCCTCGGGCACCGCGTCGACGGTGCCGTGCACCCAGGTCTGCCGGGGCACGCCCGTCCACGCCTCGGGGTGCTCCGCGACCGGGGTCGGCCAGTCCCACGAGTCGGTGTCGACGGTGTACACGAGGGGCACCCGGCCGAGCGGGAGTCGGGTCACGCTCTGGTTGAACACCCAGGCCAGGCGGTCGGTGGCCGACGCATAGCGGTCGTCTGTTGCGGTCGGGAGCCGGTCGACGAGGGCGGCCACGTCGAACGTGGTCCGCTCGTCCGTGGCCACCGAGGGTGGGGTCGCCGGGTCGCCCACCGGTGGCCCCTCCCAGACGTCGGGCATGTTGACGTCGCCGAACGAGGGGTGTCCGAGGAACGCGGCGCGGTAGACGCGCCACGGCGTCCGCCCGCCCCAGCGACCCATCGACAACGCGGCGCCCTCGCCGCTCCACGCCTCCCAGGCGCGCATGTCGTCGACGACGACGGTGGCCTCGATGCCGAACTCGGTCAGCGTCGGCACGAACTGCTCGAACGTGTCGATGACGAGCTCCGAGCCCGGGAACAACGGAACCTCGAGCGTGATGGGTTCGCCGGCGAACTCACCGCTCCGGTGGAGCCACCGCCCCTCGGAGTCGCGCTCGAAGCCGCCGGCCTGCAGCTCTGCCGTCGCCCGCTCGGTGTCGCTCGTCCCCACGCTGTAGCCCCCGTGGGGACCGTTCCGCAGAGCGCCGAGCAGTCCGTCGGAGAGTAAGTCCGTCTCGTCCTGCTCGGTCGTGAAGCCCGTGAGCAGGCGGTCGGCCTGCGAGAAGCGCGTTCCGAGGGTCTCGCGGTTCGCGAGGTACGCCACCGCGCGCCGGAAGTGGACGCTGTCTGCCGGCGGCTGCGCCGTGTTGAACATGAGACACCCCGTCACCATCGTCCGCGGGAGCTCGATTACCCGGGTATCGAATGGCACGTCGACGTCCACCACGCTCTCGTCGAAGGCGGCGAGCTCGTGGAGCCCGCCACCCCACGCCGGCTCCGTCACGGTTCCGGCGAACGGGAGTCGGCCGTCGGCGAACGCCTGCGTCTGTGCGCTAGCCTCGTCCCGGACCAGAATCTCCACCGTGTCGAAGGTGGGGGCCGCGACGCCGCGTGGGGTCGGGTCCTCGTCGTCCCGAAGGGTGAGGGTCAACCGGTCCTCTTCCGACGACGCGACGCGAAACGGCCCACTCGTGACCGGGTGGGGCGACTCGACGCGCCGGTCGCGGGCGTCGTTCCAGACCCGCGTCCGCTCCTCCTCCGTGCTGGCGTCCGCGTACCGCTGAAGGGACGACTGCCAGAACGTGGCGTTGCACCCGGTCCCGAGAGCGCCGTGGGCGACCGCCGAGCCCCAGGCCCCGCGGTGGAGGGCCTCGTTGCGCCGCAGCTCCTCGGCGAAGTACACCGTGAACCCGTACGTCCCACGGCGTTCGATATCCGACACCGTCCCCTGGGCGTGCACGTCGGCGAGCACCCACGCGGCGTCGACCCAGTCTGCGGCGGTGACGTTCACGGGGTCCCGCTTCTCGGCGCTCCCAGAGGCCCAGTACAGGTCCTCGTGGAGGTCCACGCGGAGCACACCCTCCTCGTAGTTCAGCTCCCGCGCCGCTCGCGGGACGATGGAGCGGTCCACCAGCGACTGGTCGTAGAGGCGCTGGCGCAGCATCGCCTCGCCGTCCCACCAGAACGTGTCGCGCCGGAGCGGGTTGTAGCCCTCGCGCCAGCGCTCCTTCGGCGGGACGACCATCCGCCACGTCCGTCCCTCGACCAGGCCGACCGTCGTGGTCGGCTCGGTCGTGGGCTCGGTGGTGGAGGGTTCCGTCGTGGTCGCCTGCGTCGTGGTCGCGGGTGGTGGCTCTGTGGTCGACGCCGTCGTCGACCCGCTCGTCGGCGACGCGGTCGTCCCGTCCCCCCCGTCACCGTCGCCACAGCCCGCCAGCCCCGCTGCGCCCGCCCCAGCGAGCGCCGCCAGGAACCGCCGGCGGGCCGTCCCCTCGTCCTCGCCGGACATGACAGTAGACAGGTGTGAGTGCTATGATAAATAGCTTTCGCAGGGTGAGTCGGCCGTCGCCGCGGCGCGGACCCCTCCGGGCCGGTGGGCTCAGCGCTCGGCCAGCCCCGCCGTCGTCAGCGCCTCGTCGGCGTCGCGGTCGTCGTGGATCACCGCCGACACCGCCCGCGTGATGGCCTCGGGGTCCTCGTGCTGGAAGATGGATCGGCCCATCGAGACGCCCGCGGCGCCCGCGTCCATCGCGCCGCGGACCATCTCGACGGTCTGGCGGTCGGTGCCCTTCGAGCCCCCGGCGATGACGACCGGGAGGCGGGTGGCCTCGACGACCGCCTCGAAGCTCGCGGCGTCGCCGGAGTACGCGGTCTTGACGACGTCGGCGCCCAGCTCCTCCGCGAGCCGGACCGCGTGGGCGAGCACCTCGGGGTCGGACTCGTCGACGTCGTGGCCGCGGGCGTACGCCATCGCGAGCACGGGCATCCCGAGGCGGGCGGCCTCGCCGGTGACCTCGGCGAGGTCCTCGATCTGCTCCCGCTCGTACTGGCTGCCGACGTTGACGTGGACGGAGACGGCGTCGGCGCCCAGCCGCACGGCCTCCTCGACGGTCCCCGTGCGGCGCTTGTCGGCCTCGTCGGGCCCGACGTTCGTGGAGCCGTTGAGGTGCACGATGTAGCCCGCGTCGTTCTTGTGTGGGTGGACGCGCGGCGCGATGCCCTTCTGGGTGAGCACGGCGTCGGCGCCCCCGCCGGTGACGGCGTCGATGGTCGACTCGATGTCCCGGAGCCCGGTCACCGCGCCCATGGTGATGCCGTGGTCCATCGGGACCACCAGGTACCGACCCTCCGTGCCGATGCGCGCCAGCCGTGCCGCGGTGCCCGTGTCCATGGTAGCGACCGTCTCAGTTGTCCGTCGGTGAGCGTCCGTGTTCCGTAAGTCCGTCGATGGTCCCCCGCTTCAGCTCGCGGGCGATGGCCGCCAGGCGCTCGGCGCCCGCGGCGGTGTCGTCGCCGGCCTCGGCGACGGCGTCGACGAAGACGCTGCCCGCGACGACGCCGTCCGCGCCGCCCGCGACCACCGCGCGGGCCTGCTCGCCCTCGCTGATGCCGAAGCCGACCGCGCGGGGCACGTCGGTCTCTGGCAGGCGGGCGAGGCTCTCGTAGGTCTCGTCGCTCACGTCCGCGCGGGCCCCGGTGGTGCCCATCCGGGCCTGGACGTAGACGAACCCCGAGGCGACCGAGAGGATGCGCTCGAGGCGCTCGTCTGTGGTGGTCGGCGCCACGATGAACACCAGGTCGAGGCCGTGGTCGGCACACGCCGCGCGGAGGGGCTCGCTCTCCTCGACGGGCAGGTCCGGGACGACGAGGCCGGAGAGGCCGGCCCCGGCCGCCCGCGCGACGAAGTCGGTGACGGGCTCGTCCCCGTACTGGTAGACGAGGTTGTAGTAGGTCATGCAGACCAGCGGGACCTCGACGCCCCGCTCCGCGCGCAGGCGCTCGACGAGGGCGAAGTACGCCTCCGGGGTCGCGCCGCCCTCGAGCGCGCGCACGATGGCGTCCTGGATGGTGGGGCCGTCGGCGATGGGCTCGGAGAAGGGCAGTCCCAGCTCCACCACGTCGGCGCCCCCGCGCACCAGGGCCTCGACGTAGTCGGCCGTCGCGTCGAAGTCGGGGTCGCCCGCGGTGAGGTAGGCAACGAGCGCCGGCTCGCCCGCGAAGGCCGCGGCGAGGTCGCGCCGCGTCGCGGCCGGGGCGTCCTCGACCGCGGACGCGTCGGGGGCGGCGCCGTCGGTCATCCGCCCGCCCCCTCGCCCGCGGCGAAGGCGTCCATGGCCGGCGCGGCGTCGAGGTCCCGCGCGTCGCTCTCCTCGATGACGGTCTCGAGGTCCTTGTCGCCGCGGCCCGAGACGTTCACGACGACGACCTCCCCCAGCTCCTCGCGGGCGTCGGCGGTGTCGGCGTCACCGCCCGCGTCGGGGCCCAGCGTCGCCTCGAGGTGCCCCAGCGCGTGGGCGGACTCCAGCGCGGGGATGATGCCCTCGGTGCGCGAGAGGCGGTGGAACGCCTCGAGGGCGCCCTCGTCGTCGACCGTCGCCGGCGTGACCCGACCCTCGTCCACGAGGGCGGCGAGCTCCGGACCCACGCCGGCGTAGTCGAGTCCGGCCGACACCGAGTGTGACTCCGCGATCTGGCCGTGGCGGTCCTGGAGCACCTTCGTCCGGGCGCCGTGGAGGACGCCCTCGCGACCGGTGCCCAGCGACGCGGAGTTGTGGGCGACGCCGGCCTCCTCGTCGACGCCGAGCTCCGAGCCCCCGGCCTCGACCGCCACGAGCGAGACCGGGTCGTCCACGAACGCGTGGAACGCCCCCATCGTGTTCGAGCCCCCACCGGCACAGGCCACGACGCTGTCCGGCAGTCGTCCGACCTGCTCGGTGGCCTGCCGGCGGGCCTCCTCCCCGATGACCGCCTGGAAGTCCCGCACCATGCGCGGGAACGGGTGGGGGCCGACGACGGAGCCGATGACGTAGTGGGTGTCGGCGACGTTGGTGGCCCAGTCCCGCAGCGTCTCGTTGATGGCCTCCTTCAGCGTTCCGCGCCCCACCGTCACGGGGTTCACCGCCGCGCCGTTGATGCGCATCCGGAAGACGTTGGGGCGCTGGCGGCGGATGTCGGTCTCGCCCATGTAGATCTCGCAGGGCATGTCGAGGTGGGCGGCGGCCATCGCCGTCGCGGTGCCGTGCTGGCCGGCGCCGGTCTCGGCGATGATCCGCTCTTTGCCCATGTACTTCGCCAGCAGGACCTGCCCGAGCGCGTTGTTGAGCTTGTGCGCGCCGCCGTGGAGCAGGTCCTCGCGCTTGAGGTAGATCTCGCGCCCGTACCGCTCGCTGAGCTGGTCCGCGCGGCCAAGCGGCGTGGGCCGCCCGCCGAACTCGCGCAGCTCGGCGCGGAACTCGTCCACGAAGCCGTCCTCGTTCTCGACGACGTAGCGCTCGTAGGCGTCGGCCAGCTCCTCGACCGCCGGCATCAGCGCCTCGGGCACGTACTGACCGCCGAACTCGCCGAACGTGGTCTCCGAACTCATGTGTTGGTCTCCGACTGACAGAGCCGCCTGGTGGTCTCGCGCACGTCGCCGTCCATGATAGCCGTGCCGATGAGCAGCCCGTCCGCGCCGTCCGCACGCAGCCGGCGGACGTGCGCGGGCGTCTCGACGCCGCTCTCCGCGATCAGCGTGAGGTCCTCGCGGCCGTCGGCGACGCGGTCGGCCCCGGCGGTCCCGGCGCCGGCCGCCGCGTCCCCCGCGGTGGCCCCGGCCCGCTCGCGCGCGGTCGCCAGCGCGCCGGGGAGCGTCTCGACGACGTCGCCGAAGGTCGACCGGTCGACGGTGAGGCTGGCGAGGTCCCGGTTGTTCACGCCGACGAGGGTCGCGCCGGCGGCGAGCGCCTCGGTGAGCTCCGCGGGGGTGTGGACCTCCACGAGCACCTGGAACCCCCGCTCCCGCGCCGCCGCGACCATGCCCGGGAGGTCGTCGACGAAGCGCGCGATGACGAGCACGACGTCCGCCGCGACGCGGTCGAACTCCGCGGGGTCGAGGAGGAAGTCCTTGCGCAGCACGGGCACGTCGACCGCGTCCCGCACGGCCCGGAGCGCGTCGGGCGAGCCGCCGAAGTGCTCGGGTTCGGTGAGCACCGAGAGCGCGGCCGCCCCGCCAGCGACCATCTCCCGCGCGAGGGCCGCGGGGTCGTCGTCGCGGCGTCCCGCGGTGGTCGGGCTGGTGGGTTTGATCTCCGCGATCACCGGCACTCGCCCGTCGGCCTCGCCGGCCGCGAACGCGTCGGGGAGCGACCGCGCGTCGACGTCGACCCGCCCGCCGGGCGCCGGGCGCTCGCGCGCCGACGCGAGGATGGCCGCGACCGCCGGGTCGACCTGTGCGTCAGTTCCCATTGTCGTACAGTGATGCACTCATCTGTACAAAAGACTTCCGTCGCGGGAGCGAGGACGTGGCGAGCCGACCCCCGCCCCGGCACGTGCCTCCGGGAAATATTGATTACCCATCAGGACAATTCGGCCATATGTCCGACCGCCCGCTGGGCATCTCGATCGTCTGCGTGCTGCTCGTGCTGTTCGGGCTCTCCAGTCTCCTCGGCGGCCTGGGATTGTTCTCGCTCTGGAGCGTGATGCCCCCGGGCCAGCCGCTGTCGGTGCAGACGTTCGTCTCCGTCGCCCCGTTCTTCATGCTCGGGATGGGCGCGCTGGCGGCCGGGGCCGGCGTCGCGCTCTGGCACGGCCACCCGCTCGGCCTCAGGCTCGCGCTGGCGTGGCTCGGGCTCTGGGTCGTCGAGGAGGTCCTCCTCGGCGTCTGGGGAGCCTACGGGCCAGCGATCGTTCGGCGGGTCGGCGACGGCGTCGCGTCGAACGCCCTCCGCGTCCTCATCGCCGGCGCGCTCGCGTACTACCTGCTCTCAGCCGGCCGGCGGTACGTGGGGCGCGCACGGACCGAACCCACCTCGAAGCCGTTCTGAGTCCGGAGAGACGGTCCCGCCGTCTCTCGCGGCGAGGGAACGTTGAAGGTCCGCCGACACCTCCACCGCGTATGAGCGACGGCATCTACGCGCGCCACTCGCCGTACCTCGACCGGTACGTCCAGGTGGGCCTCGCGAGCGGGCGCGTCATCAGCGTCTCCTTCAGCGAGGAGCCCGACCCCGACGCCGGAACCGAGCACGACCTGCTCGACCGGATCGAGGCGTACCTCGAGGGCGTCGAGGACGACTTCACCGACGTCACCGTCGCGTTCACCGTCGGCGGCGACGACCGCGGCGTGCTCGAGACCACCCGCGAGGTGCCCTACGGCGAGGACGTCACCGTCGCGGCGCTCGCGCGGATGACGCCGGGCCTCGACGCCGAGGCCGACGAGGAGACGGTCCGCGAGGCGCTCGCGGCGAACCCCGCGCCGCTCCTCGTCCCGGACCACCGGGTGCGTGACGGCCCGAGCGCCGCGCCGCCGGCCGTGGTCCAGAAGCTCCGGCAGGTCGAGAACCTCTGAGGCGGCGGTCGCGGGCGGCGATCCGGCCGGCCGTGCCCGGCCGACCCGACACGGCTCGACGGCGACCCAGCCGCCGGGTCACAGCCGCCCGGGGTCGGGCGCGAGCAGCTCGTGGCCCACGAACTCCACGGTGTTGACCGTGGTGTGCGCGACGACGACCGCGGGGAGGCTCCCGGTCACGACGAACGTCGCGGCGAGGAGCGCGCCGAGCGCGGTGGTGACGACGACGCCCGCGCGCCCCTGCGCGCCGTGGGCCGCCCCGAAGAGCAGACTCGAGGCGACGGCGAGCAGCCACGGCGAGACACCGAACCCCGCGGCGAGACCGCCGACGAGCGCGGCGCGGAAGACCACCTCCTCGGCGGCGGCCGTGAGCGGCACGACCACGCCCAGCAGCACCGCCCACCCGCCGACGGTCTCGCGCGCCATCGCCGTGCGGAGCGCCTCGCTGTACCCCACGTCGACCCGGTCGGCGAGCGCGGCGAGCGCCTCGTCGACGGCGGAGAGACCCAGCCCCACGCCGAGGCCGACGCCGAGCGCGGCCGGCGCGAG
>JBDGTC010000047.1:0-12918 GCA_042217215.1 Halobacteriaceae archaeon | reverse complement strand
ACCGCGACTGGATGGGGTCGATGATGCGCGAGGAGTAGTTACACGAGAGGATGAAGCGGACGTTGTTCGAGAACTGCTCCATCGTGCGGCGGAGCGCGGACTGCGCGTCGCTGGTATTGTGGGTGAGGATGCCATTAGCGAGCATAAAGTTGGGCGTACCCTCCATACTGATGTTGTAGGCTTTCCCACGATGACTGTACTCGATGCGGCGGATTTCCGCGGTCTCGACCGACCGTAGTCCACCGTCGGAGACGAGTGCGGCCTCGAACTCCTCCCTCTCGAAATGCTCGTGGTGTGGTAGCGCTTGATCCCCCACAACCACGAACGTGTAGTCGTCGCCGTAGGTTTCGAGGAACTCCTCTACCTTATCAGTCTGTCCCCAGAGTTTTGCGGAACCTTTGACTTCGATAACCGTCTCGTCGAGCAAGAAGTCGGGATGATATACTGAGTCCGACAACTCGAATTTCGGTTCGTACTCGTAGTCGATACCGGCGTCCTGTAACGCTTTTGCGACCTCGTATTCCCAGTCAGACCTGACGAGGTGTCCGAGCTCGTCGCTGTGTCTGACGTTCCCACCGGCGGGTTCGTGACCCTGCAGCGCTTCGGATACTTTCTTTGCGACTGCAGGGTCACGCATCGGGTTGTTATCTCCGGTGATATCGCAGACGGGATAGTCGCAGTTTTCGGTGCTCTTCTGGACGAGTTCCGCCTTCTCCTCGTCGTCCAGACTGTCCCACCACGCGGACGAGGATTTGCTAATTCTCCGTTTGACCGCCTCGGGGTCGGCGTCGACGACCCACTCCTCCCACGTGGCCCCGGAACGCATCTCGCTGAACTTCTCCCGGAACCGTTCAACGGTTGTCCCGTCCATTTCCCAGAGGTTGATTCCGTGGAACTCGCCGTCGTAGTTCGGGTTATCCTCACCAGCGAACCGTCCATCGGAGAGTTTAGCCACTATCTTCTCGCGCCGGTCGTCCGACCACTCCGTTCCGTACATCGGGTTACCTACCCCCTGCATCTCCCGACTCTGCCCCTCGTTCTTGCAGTCGATAGAACAGAACCTGCCAGCTGTCCAGTCGGCGCACACCTCGCACCGCGAAACCCCTACGTCCTCTTTGAAATCTGCGATCTCCTCCCCGGGTTTCAGCTCTCGCAGTTCCTTCTCGACGAGTTCCCCGTCATCTCCGACCACGAAGAACGGGTGCGATCGACTCGCCACAACCGTCCGCCCACCCTCTACCTCGACCTCGAAGAAGTCCGCGATACCGGAATCCACGAGACGACCCTTGTCAGACTGCATCTCGTTCGTCTCGAAATCGACCGATGGGATGGGCTCACCGCCCTCAGACACCTCTTCTATCGGTTTTATTTCCGGTTTGGACGGATATCCGGCGACGATTTCTGTCCTGGGTGGCACACACAACGAGTCTGCCTCGTCGAGGAAGATGATGCGGTAGTCGTAGCCGCCGAAGGAGGTGCGCGCGAACTCCTTGATGCGCTCGCGCACGACGTCGATGCCGCGGTCGTCCGAGGCGTTCAGCTCGAGGAAGTTGTCCTGCCAGTCGTCGCCGTAGAGCTCGCGGGCGATGCAGGTGGCCGCGGTGGTGTTGTGCATTACCGTCGGAACCGTCCCGGCGACGTAGTTCCGCGTCTCGGGCACCGTGAGGTCGTAGACGGTGCGCGTCTCCTCGACGGGCTCGACGGCGGTGACCTCGTCGACGTAGAGGTCCGAACTCGCGAGGACGTGGAGGCTCCGGAGGTCCGCGACGACGGACTCGGTGAGCATCTCCATCACCGTCGCCTCGACGGCGTCGGCGACCGCCTGGAACCGCGTCAGCGAGTCGAGCTCGTGGTCGTCGTTCTCGAGCAGCGTCGCGAGGCCAGTCCCGCGGAGGTCGGTGTGCCGGGCGACGTGCGCGTCCGGAACGCCGAGCGCGTCGATGGCGTCCCGGAGCGTGCTTCTGACGGTGGATATGTCCGGTCGCTCGTCGACCTCACCGACAGCCTCCAGTAGCTCGCCGGCGCGTTCGGCACGGGGGGCACCGCGACCGTCAGCGTACTGCAGTAGCCGATCGCTGCGAATGCCCGTCTCGTCGGCGAGCTCCGACCGCACCGCCGTCGGGTGCAGTTCGTCCCGACTTCCGGCCCAGGCGGCCGGCAGTGCGTCCACCTCCCGGAGGCGGCTCCGCACGCGTTCGACGTCCTCGACGACCTCCTGTGCCGTCTCGACCCTCGCGGTGGCAGCATCCAGGACGGCACGGACGTCCTCGAGGTACCGTTCCCGACCGACCTTCGCCTCCTCGTGAGGGAGGTCACAGACCGCACCTCTGTCTATGTAGAGCGCGTCGCAGAGCCGGTCCACCGCACCCTGGAGGGGGAAAGTGTCGTGGTTCGGGTTCGAGTCACGGGCGGCGTTCTCCGCGAGGCGGTCGGACTTCTCCCCCAGCGTGAACCCGACGCGCTCCTCGAACCGGTCGAGGTGGGCCGCGCTGGAGACGTAGAGCGCCGCGTACTCGCGGCTCACCCGGGAGCCATTCGTCGCCGACTTCTGCTTCGTCTTCCGGCGCGACGGGATGCCCTCCGCCGCCAGCAGGTACGAGACGAGCGTGACGAGGTCGTCGTTCTTCTGTGTGAGTTCGAGGATGCCGCCGTCCGTCACGTGCCCTTCGGCGTCGAACACCGCGCGCAGGAACGAACGTCGGCTCTCCGCGTCACCCCGCACAAGGACGTCGTCGATCCCGTCACCACCGCTCGCCCGGTCGAAGACGTCGAAACTCGAGCGCAGGTACTCCACGAGCGTCTTGTTCCGGAGCGCGACGTACGGGACGTCCTGCTGTTCGCCACGATGCGGTGTGGCGTCGAAGAGGTCACGGGAGAGTGCGGCGAAGCGGTCGAGCAACGCCTCGTCGGTGTTGTAGAACTTGATCCGTGTGTCCTCGATACGGGCTTCGCTGATAGCCAGGCCGACGAACTCGGCGAGGTCCGGCGTGAGTTCTGACGGCGGCGTGATCGGGTCAGACCGGCGGTTCCAGGCCGTCACGTACCGGATACCCTCGACGGCCTCCCGAACCTCCGCGTCCGTGAGGTCGAGCGAGCGGACGCGGGCCAGACTGCAGACAGTCGAGGTCTGGGTGAGGTCGACATCGTCGAACTGTCGGGAGTAGTCGTCGATAGTCGACCTCGTGACATCGGTGCGGACTGCGATCTCCGCCGGAGAGCGCCCGTGGCGAAGCTCGCGCGCGACGGTCCGCTTCGCCCCGACGAGTCGCTCCTCGTGGAACAGTCCGTGTCCCTCCGCGAACTTTTCGTCGACCCGCACGTAGGTTCGCTCGGGGTCCATCGCGGAGGTCCAGTCGAGGACCGGGTCGGACTCCGGAAGCGGCATCTCGAGCGGCCGGACGACTCGCGTCCCTTCGTCGAGTTCCCCCGCAGGAGTCCACGACAGTCCGTCCTCGCCCAGCGCGAGGAGTTTGTGCTCGGGCGTGACCGTCAGTTCGTTCCCGTCGCGCGTCGTGACGGTGACGAGGCCGTCCGCGTCCTTCCCGAACGTGTGCGACGCCTCGACGAACTCGAACTCTCCCGCGTCGTCGAACGTCAGTACACGGAGATCCTCGGCCTCCTCGAACCCGTCGGAGCCACCGACGACGTCCTCGATGCGATGAATCCCTTCGTCGGTCAGCACCGGGGTCTCGCCGGTCACGCACTTCCCAATACCGGCCTCGCCGCTGAACAGGAGGTTGGGGACCTCGTTCCGCTCGACATAGCTCTCGAGGCGCTCGACGATGCGGTCCTGGCCGACGATCTCGTCGAGGGTCTGGGGCCGGTACTTCTCGGTCCAGACCTCGTTCGGCGTGGCGGCGTCGTCCGGTTCCGCGGGGGGTTCCGCGGGCTCGGACTCCGGCGTCTCGCTCATGGTGTGAGTGTGGAGGTGATGTGGGATAAAGGAAGCGAGGCGCGACAAGCGTGTCGGTGCGCAGGGCGCGCCGACCGCGCAGTCGTGCCTCGAGACGGTCGGCGGGAGCGCGAGGCCGACCGGCGGGGGGCCGACCGCAGGGAGGCCCCGGACTGAGCGAGCGGTGAGCGAAGCGAGCCGCGAGCAGCGGCCGACCAGCGGGAGGCCGCCGACACGCCGACCGCGCGGACAGGGAGGCGCGCCGCCAGGCGCGCCTCGAGACCGAGGCCGGGAGCGGGTGGCCGAGCGAAGAGAGGCCACCGAATGGCCGAGCGGGAGGCCCCGGAGGGGCCGACACGCGAGGCGGCGCGGAGCGCCGCGACACGGCGAGGCGCGGAAGCGAGGCAAGCGAGGCGCCGGAGGCGCCTCGAGACCGAGCGCCGTCCCCGACCCCACTTGCGCCCACCCTTGAGTCGTCACGCACGCAACAGACTCCGATGACAGTCCCACAGCGTCGCCGCCGCGCCGTCGCCGGCGTCGTCGCGCTCGTGCTCGCGCTCGCGCTCGTCCCCGCGCCGGTCGCCGCCGAGGAGCCCGTCGGCGGCACGGTCGTCGTCGCCGAGGGCGAGACCGTCTCCGGCGACCTGCACGTGGTCGCCGAGCGCGTCCTCATCGCCGGCACGGTCACCGGCGACCTCGACGTCGTCGCGGGCAGCCTGATCATCGAGGGCACCGTCGAGGGGAGCGTCGACGGCGCCGTCGGCTCCGCGCGCGTCTCCGGAACCGTGGAGGGCGACCTGCACGTCGGGGCCGGGAGCGTCATCGTCTCCGGAAACGTCGGCGGGACGGCGAGACTCGGGGCCGACAGCATCACCTTCCTCCCCGGCGCCACCATCGACGGCGACCTGCGGTACGACGCGGGGCGGCTGACGGGACTCGACAACGTCGCCGTCGGCGGGCAGGTCGTCCGGGCGGAGAGCGTCGACGGGCCGTGGTCCGTGCCCGCGGTCCCGACGTGGGCCGGCACGCTCTACCTCCTGCTCGCGAACCTCGCGCTCGGCGCGGTGTTGCTCGCCCTCCTGCCCGACGCCTCGACCGGCGTGGTTGCCCGCGTCCGCGACAGGACGCTCCGGTCCGGCGGGGCGGGGCTCCTGACCCTCGTGGCGACGCCGGTCGTGCTCGCGCTCCTCGCGCTGACCGTCATGGGCATCCCGGTCGCCTTGCTCGGCCTCGGCGCCTTCCTCGCCGCGATGTGGGTCGGGCTCGTGTACGGGTGTATCGCCGTCGGGGCGTGGCTCCTCTCGCTGCGCGACGTCGAGGACCGGTGGATCGCGCTCGTCCTCGGGGTCCCGGTCGTCGCCCTCGTCGGCGCGGTCCCGTGGCTCGGCGGAATCGTCCAGTTCCTCGTCCTCCTCCTCCTGGGCCTCGGCGCGGTTGGGGCGGGCGGCCTCTCGTGGTTCCGGCACCGCTGAGGACGGTCGCGGCCGTGGCATGGCGGGGACCGCTCTCGGCCCCACCCCGCTGCGGTCGTCACGCTCAAGCCCGCGCGGGCCCGACGGACGACGATGAACGTCACCGTCTCCGTGGCGGGCGGGGAGACCCGCGAGGTTGACTGCGAGGGCACCTACGCCGACCTCCTCGCCGCCCTGGACCTGCACCCGCAGGAGGCGAGCGTGCTCGTCGAGGGGCGACCGGTGCCCGCCGACCAGCCGGTCGCCGCAGAGCGCGTCGAGGTGGTCCGGCTGGTCACCGGCGGGTGAGCCGTGGCCGACCACGGCGGGAGGGAGAGCGTCGTCGTCCGCGCGGCCGACACCGACGACCGTGCGGCGGTCCAGGGCGTCCTCGACGCCGCGCTGCTGGAGCCCGGCGACGTATCCGACCTGCTGGCGGCGGGGCGGGGGCTGGTCGCCGAGCGCGAGGAGGGTGGGACGGCGGTCGGCACGCTCCTCGCGCCGGCGACGGTGCCGGCCGCCGACCGTCCGTCCCCGGACGGCGGGACCGGCACGGCGGGGCCGGAACCGTCCGTCGACGCACACGTCCTCGCGGTCGCGGTCCGACCGGGCGCGCGCGGTCGTGGCGTCGGCTCGGCCCTCGTGCGAGCGGCCGGGGAGGACTGGGGCCGGCTGGGCGCGGCGTACGAGCCGGTGCTGCGACCGTTCTACGAGGGCCTGGGGTTCGAGTCGGTCGGCACGCTCGAGGACGGGCGGGAGTACGGCGTCAGGCCCGCTCAGCCCGGCGGATGAGCGGGAGGCGACGGCCGACGGCCGCGACGCGGCTCACCGCACCGACGCGACCAGGTCCCGGCCGGCGCCGGTGAGCTCGTCCGCGCGGGCCGCGCTCTCGGCCTCGGCGTAGACGCGGAGCTTGGGCTCGGTGCCGCTGGGGCGGACGAGGACCCACGAGCCGTCTTCGAGGAGGAGCTTGAACCCGTCGGCGTCGTTGACCGACTCGACCGGGACGCCCGCGACGGCGTCCGGAATCGCGTCGGCGAGCGCGTCGATGGTCGCCCGCTTCTCCGCGTCGGGGCAGTCCACGCTCACCTTCGCCTGGTGGACCTCGCCGTGCTCGTCCAACAACCGAGCGACGCGGTCCTCGAGGGGCTCCTCGGCTGCCGCCGCGGCCGCGAGCAGCGCCGTGAGCACGCCGTCCTTCTCCCGGACGTGGCCCCGCACCGAGAAGCCGCCGCTCTCCTCGCCGCCGAGGAGCGCGTCGTGCTCGGCCATCGCCTTCGCGACCCACTTGAACCCGACCGGCACCTCCACGGTCGTCTCGCCGTGGGCGGCGGCCACGCGGTCCACGAGGAACGTCGTCGAGACGCTGCGGACCGCGGGGCCGGCGTCGTCCGCGAGCAGGTGGTCGTAGAGCGCGGCGAAGAGGAGGTTCTCGTCGAGGAAGCCCCCAGGGGTGACGACGGCCACCCGGTCGGCGTCCCCGTCGTTGGCCACGCCGAGGTCGGCGCCGGCCTCGCGGACGGCCTCGACGAGGCCGGCGAGGTTCTCCGCGCTCGGCTCGGGGGACGTGCCGCCGAAGTCGGGATCGGACGCACAGCGTCGGCGCGTCACGTCGGCGCCGGCGCGGGCGAGGAGGGCGTCGGTGACGCCGCGCCCGCTGCCGTGCATCGCGTCGTAGACGACCGAGAGCCCCGAGAGGTCGGCGCCGACGAGGTCGAGCACGTGGTCGGCGTGGGGACCGACGAAGTCCACCGCGCGGACGGCCCCGGGGTCGGCCACCGGCGAGGACGGCTCGGCGAGGCGGGCCTCGATGGACGCGGTCACCGCGGGGAGCGCGGGCGCGCCGTCGTCGGGGATGAACTTCACCCCGTTGTCCGAGGGCGGGTTGTGCGAGGCCGTCACCATCAGCGCGCCGGCGAGGTCGCGCTCGACGACAGCCCAGGCCACCGTCGGCGTCGGGCAGTCTCGCCGCGCGAGGAGCACGTCGCGGCCGTTCGCCGCGAGCACGTCGGCGAGCGCGTCGGCGAACCCGGGGGAGCTCTCCCGCGCGTCGTAGCCCACCGCGACGGGGCCGGCGACGCCCGCGTCGGCGAGGTGGTCGGCGACGGCCTGGCCCACCATCCGCACCCGCGGCGTCGTGAACTCCGAGAGCGGTGCGCGCCAGCCGTCCGTGCCGAAGGTGACGGCGTCGGCCCCGTCCGCGCCGGCGTCGGCCTCGTCCATGCCCGCCCTCCGCGGGGCGCCGGCAAAGTCGCTGTGGTCGAAGCGGGCGACCTTTGAGCGGGACCCCGGTACGGGGCGCATGGACGACCCCGTCTCCGTCGCCGCGGTCTGTGGCAGTCGCCGGGCGACGAGTTACACGCGCGACGCGCTCCGCGTCGCACTCGACGCCGCGGCCGAGGGGGGCGCGGACACCGCGCTCCTCGACCTCGGCGACCCGGCGCTGGACCTGCCGCTGTACCACCCGGACGAGGACCCGACGTCCGACATGGAGCGCCTCGCCGATGACCTGGCCGCGGCGGACGGCGCGCTCCTCGGGACGCCGGTGTACCACGGCTCGTACTCCTCGGCGCTCAAGAGCTTCCACGACTGGTGTGGCTCGTCCGAGTTCGAGGACACCGTCGTCGGGCTGGTCGCCGTCGCGGGTGGCGGGTCGTACGCGACGACGCTCTCGCACCTCCGGGACACGGTGCGATCGGTGCACGGGCTCGTCGTCCCCGAGCAGGTCGGCATCCGGAACGCCGCCGATCGCTTCGAGGACGGCCACCTCGCGGACGACGGGCTCAGGGAGCGCACCCGTGAGGTCGGCCGGGTGGTCGCGCGGACCGCACGGAGAGAGCGCACCGCGGCGACCCGGTGAGGACGGGGGCAGCGCCAGCGAGCGGGCGAGAGCCCGGCCGGTCGACCGGCGGTCAGGGCCCCGGCAGGTCGGCGGGCGGCACGCGCTCGCCGACGGCGGGGCGGTCGCCGGCGACGAGCGCCTCCTTCTGCGCCCGGGAGAGCGACTTGACGGCGTGTTCCCGGGAGAGGGCGGCCGAGCGGCCGTCGAAGCGCTCGGCGTGGACCACCTCGACCGGCGTGCGGCCGCGCGTGTACTTCGCGCCCTCGCCGGCGTCGTGCTCCGCGACCCGCCGCCCCAGCGACGTGGTGTAGCCGGTGTAGAGGGTGTCGTCGGCACAGGACAGCACGTAGACGAGGTGGTCGGTCATGCGGGGTTCCCCGGCGGTAGGACGCGCCGTCCCCTGAATCCTCGGGTCGGCTCGCGAGCCCGGCGCCCACACCGCCGAAACAGGTGGAGTGCCGGCCGCGTGCGGCCTCAGACGTCCCGCTTCCGGCGCTGGGCCACTTCCGCGATGCCGGCGTTAGCCGAGCAGTTCGGACAGGCCTCGAGCACGCCCTCCTCGTCGGCGAAGACCCGCGCGAACTGGTCGGAGACGTGGGCGCCGCAGTGATTGCACGTGGACATGGACTCCCCGGCGGAGGCTCCGCCGGTGTGCGGAGTATTGGCACGCCAAGTATAAAAAGACCGACCCAAGCTGCGAGAGGGGCTGCGCCGTCGACGTGTTTTCTCACAGATGCGTCACGGGGCGGATGAAACGCCGTCCCGCGCTCCCCCGGGAGTCAGATATCTGATAGGTGTGGGAACGCGGTGATGCGGCCTCCCCCGTGCCGCCGTCGGGGAGGCTGTGACGGCGCGAGAGCCCCTGACGCGGCGTCCTGTCGGCAGACTATGGGAAGCCTTTTTACACAGGGGACGGAACCTCGGCGCGTATGGCAGACCTCATCGTCAAGGCCGCCGTCAAGGAAGCGCTCGCCGACAAGAACGTCTCCGCCGACTTCTACGACGCGCTGGACGAGGAAGTCGAGGACCTCCTCGACGACGCCGCGCGACGCGCCGAGGACAACGGTCGGAAGACCGTCCAGCCGCGCGACCTGTAACGGTCCTACGTTCTGACGGTGACCGCCGAGGGCGTCCCGACGTGGACCTCGTCGGCGAGTCCGACGAACAGTCCGTGAGCGACGACGCCGGGGAGTGCGGCGAGCTCCGCGGCGAGCGCGCCCGGGTCCTCGATCTCCCCGAACGCGCAGTCGAGCACGAGGTTCCCGTTGTCGGTGACGACCGGGCCGTCCTTCCGCTCGGCGTCCCGGAGGTCGGCCGACCCGCCGAGGGCCGCGACGGACGCGGCCACCGTCGACCGCGCCACCGGCAGGACCTCGACCGGCACCGCCGCGGAGAGGTCGTCCGCGACCTTCCGCTCGTCGACGACGAGGAGCAGCCGCTCCGCGGCGGCGTCGACCACCTTCTCCCGCGCGTGAGCCGCCCCGCCGCCCTTCACGGCGTCGGTCCCGGCGACCTGGTCGGCGCCGTCGATGGCGACGTCGACCGTCGACACGTCCGCGAGGTCGACCACCGGCACGCCCGCCTCCCGGGCGCGCTCGCGCGCCTGGAAGGACGTCGGGACGCCCCGGATCGACAGGCCACGATCGACGGCCCGACCCAGCGCGTCGATCGCGTGGGCCGCGGTGCTGCCGGTTCCGAGTCCCACGACGTCGCCGTCCTCGACGGCCTCCGCGGCGCTCTCGCCCGCCCGGCGCTTCGCCGCGGCGACCTCGTCGGCGTCCATGGCAGCCGTGGGGAGGGGACGGCCCTTAGGCGTTCCCGACGGCGCCCCCGAGACACGCGGCCCCGTCGCGACGGCGCCCCGCGCCTCACCGGACCGGGACGACGAGGACCGGAACCCCGGCGAGGCGGATGACCCGGTCGGTGACGCTGCCGAGGAGCTGTCCGGCGAACGTGGACTCCCCTCGCGAGGCCATCACGACGAGGCCCGCGCCGACCGCCTCGGCGTGCGCGGCGATCTCCTCGTGGGGCCGGCCGCGACGCACCGCGGTCCGCGTCGTGGGGGCTGCGGTCCGACGCGCGGCCGCGAGGAACGCCTCGACGTCCTCCCGGCGGCGCGCCTCCTGGTGTTCGACGAACTCCTCGGAGACCCCGCCGGCGCTGAACATGCCCGCCTCGGCCTGGAGGTCGACGACGCCCAGGACCGCGAGCGTGGCGCCGAGGGCATCGGCCACACCGGCCGCGGGGGCGGCCGCCCGCTCGGCGGCCTCGCTCCCGTCGGTCGGGGCGAGCACCGTGTCGGCGGCCCACCCGTCCCCGAGCACGAGGTCGTCCGGGACGACGAGGACGTCCCGATCGACCGTCCGCAAGAGCCGGTCCGTCACGCTGCCGAGCAGCCGGCGGCCCACGCCGCCGGTGCCGGTGCGGCCGACCACGACGAGGTCGGCGCTCCGCTCCGCGGCGGTTGTCGCGAGTGCGTCGGCGGGGCGGCCCTCGCGCACGTGCGTCTCGACGGGGACGCCGACCGTGGCCGACAGCTCGCCCACCTCGTCGAGTGCCGCCCGGGCCCGGTCGCGGTCGGCGCGCTCCCGCGTCGGGTCGTCGGTCTCCGTGACGGCGGAGACTACGTCGACGGCCGCGCCGGTGGCCGCCGCGAGGGCGAGCCCGACCCGGGCGGCGGTGGTCGCACACTGGCTGCCGTCGACGCCGAGGAGGACCCGGTCGTACATGGGTCGACGTTCGGTGGCGGAACCCGTAAGTGTTGGTCGGCGGCGGGGTCGGCGGTCGGCGACGGCACCGCGCCGCCGCGAGCCGCCGGACGGGCGGTCCCCGCCGTCCCTCACTCCTCGAGGTGCTCGCGGACGGCCGACGCGTCATAAGAGAGCGAGAGCGACCGGGAGCGACCGCGGCCCTCGACGGACTCGTACTCGGCGTCCAGGACGCCGAGCTGGTCGAGCTTGTTCACGATCTCGGAGTAGCGCGTGTACCCGAGGTCCGTGCGCTCGTGGAAGGCGTCGTAGACGTCGCCGGCCTGCTCGCCCTCGTGCTCGGCGACGGTCGCGACCAGCGCGCGCTCGGTGTCCGAGAGGGTGTCGAGGCGCCGCTCGAGGTGGACGTGGCGGGACTCGTCGTAGGCCTCCTCCACGTCCTCCACCGAGAGGGTGCGGCTCGCGCGCATCTCGGCGTTGAGGCCCGCGCGCCGGAGCAGGTCGATGCCCACCCGGAGGTCGCCGGTCTCCGCGGTCAGCTCCGCGACCCGGTCGAGGACCTCCCCCGGCACCGCGCCGTCCTGGAAGCCCACCTCGACGCGGTCCGAGAGGATGTCGACGATCTCCGGGGCGTCGTACACGGGGAAGTAGATCTCCTCGGGGCGGAAGACGCTCTGGACCCGCCCGTCGAGGGCGTTCACGACGTCGAGGTCGAGGTCCGAGGAGACGACGATGACGCCGACCTTCGCGCCGGCGTGGGTCTCGTGGGCGCGGAGCAGCGAGTACAGCGCGTCGGAGGCCTCGTTCTCGTAGAACAGGTAGTTCACGTCGTCGAGCGCCACCACGAGCACCTCCTCGTCGTCGACGAGCCGCTCGGTGATCTGGCCGAACAGCTTCTTGAACGAGACGCCGGAGGAGGGCGGCTCGTACTCGAAGATCTCCTCGAAGATGCGGCTGAACACCGCGTAGCGGGTGGAGTCGACCTGGCAGTTCACCCGGACCGCGCGCACGCCGCGCTGGGAGGCGAGCTCGCCGAACACCTTCTGCACCGCGGTGGTCTTGCCGGTGCCGGGCGGGCCGCGCACGGAGGCGTTGAGGGGCCGGGAGCCGCGCACCGCGGGCCGGAGCGCGTACTGGAGCTTCTCGAGCTGGGTCTCGCGGTGGCGGAACGCCTCGGGGACGTAGTCGATCTCGAAGACGTGCTCGTCGCGGAACACGGACTCGTCCCAGGAGAGCATGCTCTCGTCTGCGCCCGGCTCCTCGACCATCACGGTATAGACCGAGCGGCGGCTACTTAACCCTTCGCCGACCGAACGGCGGAAGTGAAACCGCCCGACTGCGGCGGGGCGATTTCGGGTCGTCGCCCCGCCCCGGCGCGGATCAGCCGTCGTCGACGCCGTCGCCCGCCGCACCGCCCGTGGCGTCGCCACCGTCGGCCGTCGCGTCGCCACCGCCGCCCGCGACCTCGGCCGGTCCCCGGTCCGCCGCGGCGAACTTCTCGAGCAAGCGGTCGTAGAACGGCGCCTCGGTCTCGGCGGCGAGCTTCTCCACGATGAGCTCGGGCGTCGAGCGGGCGAGGTGGCCCTTCACGGGCGAGCGCTCGACCCGCAGCTCGCCGTCGACGAGTCCGAGCGCGCGGATGCCGTCCACCGCGACGGGGAACGCGCACGCGTCCCGGATCTCGCCCGCGAGGTGCGAGACCACGACCGCGGTGGCGCCGCCGCCCTCGAGCGCCTCGAGGACGCCCGCGACGATGAGGGCGCTGGCGCCGGGCTCGGTGATGCTCTCGAGCTCGTCCACGAGGACGAGCTTCGCGGCGCCGTCGGTGCTCTCGCCGCCGGCGTCGGGGGCGTCGGCGCCCGCGACGTCCGCGAAGTCACGGAGGGTGGACTCGAAGGCGCCCGCGTCGAGGGTGCCCTGTGTCTTGGCGTGGTAGTGGAACTCGGAGACGGCGGGGACCCGGGCCGCGTCGGCCGGCACGGGCAGTCCCATGTGCGCGAGGACGGTGACCGCGGCGACGAGGTC
>JBDGTC010000107.1:0-12962 GCA_042217215.1 Halobacteriaceae archaeon | reverse complement strand
GAGCGCGCTCGCGGCGGCCTCTACGCGGGCCGCGTCACGCTCATCACGTACGTCGCGGCGGCGACGCTCCTCGTGGTCGGCGGCGTGGAGGCCGTCGAGGAGCTGGCGGCCGTGCGCGCCACCCACCCCGACCCCCAGGCCGGGACCGTGCTCGCGGCGCTGGTCAACGGCGCCGTTACGTGGTTCGCCGCGGCGGGGGTCACGTCGAGCCTGGGGCAGATCACCGACGAGTACCTCGACGACCGGTTCGAGTGGCGCTACTGCAACGCGCCGTTCTACGTCGTCGCCATCGCGACCGTGCTCTGGGGCACCAGCCAGTTCTTCCTGGGCCGCGCGACCCTGCCGTTCCTCGCGGTGACGCTCACGGCCGGGACGCTGCTCGGGGTGCTCTCGACGCTCTCGTTCGCCGTGGTGGAGACCTACCGGGAGTCGCCGGGGGAAGCGCGGGCGGCGTAGGGGGTCGCTGGAGTTCGGTCGGTGGACGTTGTCGGTCTCGGCGGGGTGAGCCTTGCCCGTGCTGTGACCGCACCGCACCTCGGCCGTGTCGGCGGGTTCGCAAGCTCACCCGCCTCCCGGCCTCGGTCTCGAGGTTCGTCGCGGCCGTGTCGGCGCGCTCCGCGCGCCGACCGGCCGCTCGAACCTCGCTACCTCTCCCGCTCCACCACGAACTCCGCGAGCTCCTCCAGGTACCCCCGGGCGTCACCCGGCCCGCGCTCGACCCGGTCCAGCGCGCGCAGCGCGGCGTCGGCCTCCTCGCGGGCCAGCTCCGTCACCGCCTCCGGGCTGCGGTCGGTCACCTGCAGGACCGACGGCCGGTCCATCGCCGCGTCGCGGCCCGGGGGTTTGCCGAGGGTGTCGCCGTCGCCCGTCTCGTCGAGGACGTCGTCCCGGAGCTGGAACGCGACGCCCACGCGCTCGGCGTACTCGCCGACGGCCTCGACCGTGTGCGCGTCGGCGTCGGCGGCGATGGCGCCCAGCTCGGCGGCGGCCCGGAAGAGCGCGCCGGTCTTCCGCCGCGCGAGCTCCATGTACGCCGCCTCGTCGGCCGGCTGGTCCACGAGCTCCGTCGCCTCGCCCTCGCCGAGTTCCACGAGGGCGTCGGCGACGGCCTCGGTCGCGCGGGGGTCGGCCGAGAACAGCGCGAACGCCTCGCCGAGCAGCCCGTTCGAGGTGACGATGGCGGCGCCGTGGCCCGAGCGCGCCCAGGCGCTCGGCTCGCCGCGGCGCACCGGCGAGCGGTCGATGATGTCGTCGACCACCAGCGAGGCGGTGTGGACGAGTTCGACGCCGGCCGCGAAGTCGAGGGCGGTCTCTCCCTCCGGGTCGCCGCCGGCCGCCGAACAGACCAGGAGCGTCAGCGTCGGCCGGACCCGCTTGCCCCCCGAGAGTACCGCGTCGCCCATCTGCTCCGAGAGCCGCCCGGGTGTGGCGTCGCCGACGACGGTGCGGAGGCGCTCGTCGATGGCGCGGCGGTGGACCTCGACGTCCGCCGGAGACATTGGCCGTGGGTCGGGGACCGGGGGGGAAATACGTGACGGCTGGCGTCCCGAGCGGGTCGGCCGGCCGGCGCCGGTGGACGCGTGGTCAGGGCCGTTCGTCCTCGTCTCCGCCGGGCAGCGAGATGAGGTTCTCGCGACCCATCCGGAGCTTCTCGACGCGATCCTCCTCGTCCATGGTCGACAGGAGCTGGGAGACCTTCGCGTTCGACCACCCGGTCTCCGTGACGATGTCCGCCTGCCGCATCCGGCCGTCGTTCTGCTCGAGGAGCCACTCCACCCGCTCCTCGTCGCTCAGGAGCTGGGGGTCGACGCCGCTGGCCGGCGACTGCCCCGCGGGCTCGACTCCCTCGCCGCCGGACTCGGCGCCCGTCTCTCCGCCCTCGGCCGCCGCGTCGCCGGCCGCGGTGGGGCCGGACGCGCCCGCGTCCGTCTCGGCCACTTCCGGGGCGGCACCGCCCGAACCCTCGCCGCCGTCACCCGCACCGGCGGTGGGCTCCCCGAGCGGTCCCCGTCCCCGCCTGTGGAGAACCAGCAGCACACCGACGAGCAGGACGAGGAGTCCGACACCCGCGGCCGGCCAGAGGAACCCCCCGAACGGTGGCTGCGCTGTCGGTCCGGTCGTTACGGCGGTCGTCGAGGTCGTCGCCGGAGCGATCCCCGCCTTGTACGTCACGGCGGGGTTGCCCGGCTCGAACTGCTCGGGTCCGTTCCAGACCGGCCCGCCGTTCCGGACGCCGTCGGTGCCGGGCTGTGCGGACTGGAGGCCGTAGCCCGGCGGCGGGTAGATGACGAGCCGCTGGCTCGCCGAGATGTCCCAGGCGCCGAAGGCGTCGCCGACGACGATCTGGTCGCCGGTCTGCCGGGAGAAATTCGTCCACGTGAACCGCAGCGACAGGACGCCGACGCGACGCACTGTGCCGTCCGCCGTCCCGCTCGTGCCGGCCGCCGTGGTCCCGTTCGCCCCCGGCCAGCGCACCGTCGCCTCGCGGACGACGCGCCGGATGTGCATCTCCCGGCCGGTGCGCTCGCTCGCCTCGGCGGCGAGCGCCCGGAAGGTCTCGACGGCGAAGCCCGGCGCCGCCTCGCCAGCCTCGAACTCGGCGGCCAGCCGCTGGAAGGCGGCGGACTCGTTCGCGGTGTCGATCCGGAAGCGCGCGGAGACGTTCCACCGGGCGCTCCCGTTGGTCGCGAGGCCGACGGCGAGCGTCACCGGCGGCTCGCTGGCCGGCTGGCGGGCCAGCCGGCTGTCGTCGACGGCCGGCTGCGGGGAGGTGGGGGCGGCGGCGACCGGCCCCGCGAGTGCGAGCCCCACGACGACCAACAGCAGGACGGCGGGGCCCCGGACCCGGGGCTGGGTTCCCATGCCTGCGAGTGGTGATGCTCGGGTCAAAATCCTTTTCATCACCCGACCGACCGGCGCAACCGCGACCAACTCGCCCGCATCGCTTTTGTCCACCCACCCACAACGGCTCGCCATGCGCCGCCTGGCGACGACGCTCTCCCTCCTGCTGGTCCTCGCCGCGGTCCCCGCCGTCGGGGGACTCCCCGAGCCCGCGGCGTCGGGGCCCTCGGCCCAGGCCCCATCTCCGGGGGCGCCACTCACGCAGCCACACCTCCTCCCGGCGGGCCCGGACGCGGCGACTGGGTACCCCGCCCCGGGCGTCGACCTCTCGAACGCGCTGGACGCCCAGTACGGCGAACTCTCGACGCGCTTCCGCACCCACGCCGCGCGGACGGCCGCCGCCGCCGTCTCCGGCACCGCCCGACTCGACCGGTACGCCGCGGCCCTCGCGGAGATCGCCGCGGCCACACGCCGCCTCGAGGCGCGGTCCCGCGCGGTCCGGGGCGGCCTGGCGAACGGGTCGATCTCCCCGCCGCGCGCCGTGGCCCGGATCGGCGCCATCACGCGCGCCGCGTCCGTCCACCGCGCCGCGCTGACCGACCTCGAACCGGTCCTCCAGAACGAGACGGCCGGCGCGAACCCCGCGCGCGTCGAGCGCCTCGAGAACCGGACCGAGGCCCTCGAAGACCGGCTCCGGAGCCTCGTCGGGCCGGTCACCACCCGCCTCGCCCGCGGCGTCACCGGGTACGGGTTCCCGGGACACGTGTTCGTCGCGGCGACACGCGGCGGCGTCGTGCTGTCGGTCGTCGACAACGGGACCTACTACCGCGAGGCCATCCGTCCGGACAACGCCGACGACGCGACGACGACCCGGGACCTCCGGGCCGGGCGTGACCTCGTCGCGACCCTGTACCCCACCACCTGGTCGGCCTCGGCGACCGGCGTCAGGCGCATCGCCCTGGCGGGGGACGACGACTTCCGCGTGCTCCTCGACTACCCCGGCGGGCGGCTCTCGGCCCGCATCGACGCCACCACGGAGCGCGTGGTGCGGGAGGTCCACGTCATCAACCTCTCCACCTACGAGCCGCCGGCCGCGAAGTCGAAGTCGAAGGCCGGCCTCGTGCTCACAGTCAACCGGACGTTCGCGGGCGGCCCGCTGCGGGTCTCGCTCGCCACGGCGGACGGCGAACCGGTCGACGGCCGGGTCGCCATCGAGGGTACCGAGGTCGGCTCCACCGGCGAGGACGGCGTCTTCTGGACGGTCTCGGCGGGCGGCCGCGGCGACGGGCGGGTCATCGTCTCGGCGGCAAGCGGCGGCACCCGGATCCCGCTGACGTTCTCCCTGACCGACGCCGGGTGAGGCGTGGGCCGCCGGGCGAGGGTGCCGCGTCGCGGGCGAGGGTTGAAAGCGGAGGGGGAGACAGTCCCGCCGTGTCCCCTCCGGCGCGGCACCGAGCGCCAGCCCACCAGCCCGGCAACCGTCGCGCCGGTTCGCCCCCGCGGGTCCCCGGCGGCCGGCGGATCGGCCACCGGCGACTGGGCCGGTCGGTCCGTGCGCGCGCCCCAGCGCACGCCGTCCTGCTCGCCCTGGCGCTCGCGGTGGGTCTCGCGACGGCGGGCGTCGCGCTCGGTCAGCTCGGCGGCGTGGAGCGCCCCACGACCGTCGCGCTCTCGGTCCGGGCCGACGCGTCCGGCGCGGTCGTCCTCCGCCACCGGGGCGGGGCGCCCCTCGACGTCCGCGGGCTCGCGGTCGCGATAGCGGTCGACGGCACCCGCCTCGCCCACCAGCCACCCGTTCCGTTCTTCGCGGCGCGGGGCTTCCGCGGCGGACCGACCGGGCCGTTCAACGTCGCCGCCGACCCGTCGTGGGCGCCCGGCGAGCGCGCCGGGCTCCGGGTGGCGGGGACCAACGAGCCCGCTCTCGATCGCGGGGACCGCGTCACCGTGTGGCTCCGCCTGGACGGCGTCCTGCTCGCGACGGCCACGACCAGTGTCGAGCGCGCTCCGGGCGCGGGCGGGGGAGCCGACGACGCTCGTCCCGGATCCAGCCGCCGGACGCGGGCGGGCATCCGTCAGTCGCCGGTGACGGCGCCGTCGGCGCGCTCCCGGCCCGCGCGCTCCCCACCCGGGTCGGTGTCGGGCACGCGCGCACGGGTCACGATGGCCCCGGGGCTGACCCGCGTGGCCCGGAGCGTCCGGTGGGAGAACTCCGCGAACCCGGCGGCCTCGAAGAGCCGGTCGGCCTCCGCCTCGTCGTAGAACAGCATGATGGCGTCGGCGAGTCGCCGGAGCACGGCGTTGTCGGGCGCGACGGGCCCGACCACGAGCACCCGGCCGCCGGGCCGCGTCACGCGGCGGCACTCCCGGAGCGCGGTCTCGGGGTTCGGCCAGTACTCGATGGAGCCCGAGGACCAGACCACGTCGAAGGCGTCGTCGGCGTAGGGGAGGCGCTCGGCGTCGCCGAGCGCGAAGGCGACGGGGTCGTGCTTGCCGAGCTTCGCCCACGCCTTCTCGAGCTGGTGGACGGACTGGTCGAGCCCGTGGACGCGGTCGGTGTGCTCGAGGAGACCCTCGGTGCCGAAGCCGGTGCCACACCCGACGTCGAGGACGCGCTCGTCGCCGTCGAGGTCGAGCCAGTCGATGGCCTCGGTCCGCATCGCCTCGTTCCAGACGTAGGGGTTCACGGCGTCGTACACCGTGGAGAGGTAGCGGTAGAAGGTGCGGGCCCGCGCCTTGTCCTCGAGGACTCCCATCGGCGGGCGTTGGCCGGGCGGTATGATAACTCCACGGCTCTCGGGGCGGGGGCGGCGGCGCTCGCTACGCGGTGCGCCACAGGCGCACACGCTTGCTCTCGCCGCCCGTGCCTCACGGCTCGCTCACTGGCGTTCGCTCCCCGTTCGGCCAGTCAGCGGTACTCGCGTCGCGGGTCCCAGAGGGGACCACGCTCGCTCGCACCGCTCGCGCTTCGCAACTACCTTATACGCCCACTCCGATTTCCCGGCCAGTGAGTATGCCGAGCACACAGGTTCTCGAACGCATCAAGGAGGCCGAGGCCGAGGCCGACGAGATCGTCGCCGAGGCGGAGGAACGGGCCGAGGAGATCGTCTCGGAGGCCCACCGTGAGGCCGCCGAGATCCGCCGCCAGGCCGAGGCCGACGCGGCCGAGATCCGGGAGGAGCGCCTCGCCGAGGCCCAGGAGGAGATCCAGGCGGAGGCCGACCGCATCCGTGCGCAGGGCGAGACCGACCGCGAGGCCCTCCAGGCCCGCGCGGACTCCCGCATGGACGAGGCGGTCGACCTCGTCCTCGAGCGGTTCGAGGAGGCGGTGCATGTTTCGGCCTGAGCGGATGAGCAAGGTCTCGGTGACCGGGGCCACGACCGTCATGGACGACGTCGTGGAGGCCGTCCACGAGCTGAACCTCCTCCACCTCTCGGAGTTCGACGGGAGCTGGGAGGGCTTCGAGGCCGGCGACCCCGTCGAGGGCGCCGAGGAGGCCTCCGAGAAACTCGTGACCGCCAGGTCACTCGAGTCCACGCTGGGCGTCACCGAGGCGGACGCCGGCGCCGCCGTCGACCTCGAGGACGGCGCGCTCGCCGACCGACTCGAGACCGTCCGCACCGAGGTCAACGAGCTCGACGACCGCCGGAGCGAGCTCCGCGACGACCTCCGGCGCGTGGAGGACGCACTCGACGCCGCGGAGCCGTTCGTCGCGCTCGGCATCGACCTCGACCTGCTCCGGGGCTACGACTCCCTCGAGATCGCGGTCGGCGAAGCCGACGCCGACGCGGTCGACTCGGCACTGCTCCACGCCGACGGCGTCCGGACCCACGAGGTGTTCGCCGCCGACGGCGCCGTGGCGGCGTTCGCGGCGCCCGCCGAGGGCGCCGAGGACCCGCTCGACGAGGCGCTCGTCGGCGTCGAGTTCGCGCGCCTCGAGGTACCCGACGCCGGGGGCGACCCCGAGGAGTACCGACAGCGCCTCGAGCAGGAGCGCCGCGAGCTCGAGAGCCGCCTCTCGAACGTCGAGTCCGAACTCGAGGGGCTCCGGGTCGAGCACGGCGGCTTCCTGCTCGCCGCCGAGGAGGTTCTCTCGGTGCGGGTCCAGCGCGCGGAGGCGCCACTCTCCTTCGCGACGACCGACCGCGCGTTCGTCGCCGAGGGGTGGATCCCCACCGAGCGCTACGACGACCTCGTCCGGGCGCTCCGGGACGCGGTCGGCGACCGCGTCGACGTCGAGGAGCTCGAGCGCGCGGCCTACACCCCGAACCACGGCCACTCCACGGAGGCCGTCGCCGACGGCGGCACGGTCACCACCGAGGACTCGCCCCCGGTGATCCAGGACACGCCGGGCCCGGCGAAGCCCTTCGAGCTACTGGTCCAGACCATCAACCGCCCCCGGTACTTCGAGCTCGACCCGACGGTCGTGCTCTTCCTCACGTTCCCGCTGTTCTTCGGGTTCATGATCGGGGACCTCGCGTACGGCGTGCTCTACGCCGGCATCGGCTACTGGCTCACGACGAACTACGAGAGTGCGGCGCTCCGCAGCCTCGGCGGCATCGCGATCTGGGCCGGCCTGTTCACCGCCGTCTTCGGCGTGCTGTACGGCGAGGTACTGGGAACCCACCTCATCGCCACGCACGTCTGGGAGGGCATGCTCGGCATGCACGCGCCGATGTCGAAGGGGCTCCACGCCCTCGACTACGCCACGCTGTGGCTCGTGCTCTCGGTGCTGGCCGGCCTCCTCCACCTCGCGGTGGGGTGGATCTTCGGCTTCGTCAACGACGCCCGGGCCCACGGTGCCCGCGAGGCGTTCCTCGAGAACGGCTCGTGGCTCATCCTGATGGTGAGCATGTGGCTCTGGATCTTCTCGACCCAGGCCGCCGGCTCCAAGCCCGGGTTCATGGTCGGACCGGAGTCCGTGTTCAACGGCCACCCGCTCGACCTCGGCTTCACCGGCCTCCCGCCGGTCGTCATCGCCGACGTCTCCCTGGGACCGCTCGGAACGCTCCCGCTGTCGCTGTGGCTGGTGGGCATCCTCGTGGGCGTCGGACTGGCGATCAAGGCGGAGGGCGTGGCGATGGGGCTCCTCGAGACCCCGACCAACGGTCTCGTCAACGTCATCAGCTACACCCGGATCGCCATCGTCCTGCTCGCGAAGGCGGGCATGGCGTTCGTGGTCAACCTGCTCGTGTTCGGGGCCTACGAGAGCCACCACGGTGGCGAGACGGCCGTCCACTTCACGTACGGCGGCCACGTTCCCCACGGCGCCGAACAGCTGTTCGGCGGCCTCGTCCACATGGGCGTTCCCGGCCTCGTGGTCGGGGCCGTCGTGCTCGTCGTCGGTCACCTCGTCGTGCTGGCCCTCGGCGTGACGAGCGCCGGCCTGCAGGCCGTGCGCCTCGAGTACGTCGAGTTCTTTGGGAAGTTTTATGAAGGCGGTGGGGAGAACTACAATCCGTTCGGTTACGGACGCCGCTACACCACAGAGGACTGAGTAAACCCAATCCACAATGCACGAAGTTGCTGACGCACTCGTGACGGTCGGCGCACTGCTGCAGCAAACAGGTGGCTCCGCCCCCGCGATTCCACCGAAGGCCGCGGCCGGCCTCGCTGTCGGTCTGGCCGCGCTCGGTGCGGGGTACGCGGAACAGGGGATCGGTGCGGCGGCGATGGGCGCCATCGCTGAGGACCAGAATCTCTTCGGGACCGGTCTCATCCTGACGGTCCTGCCGGAGACCCTGGTCCTGCTCGCGCTGGTCACCGTCTTCGTAATCTAATGTCCCTCGAGACGGTCGTCGAGGACGTCCGCGCGCAGGCCGAGGCCCGCCGGGACGAACTGCTCGCCGAGGCCGAGGCGGAGGCCGACGAGATCGTCGCCGAGGCCGAGGCGGAGGCCGACGAGATCCGCGAGGCCGCACACGAGGAGGTCGAGCGCGAGATCGAGCGCGAACGGGAGCAGGAGCTCTCGAGCGCGAAGCTCGAGGCCAAGCAGGAGCGCCTCGAGGCCCGCCGGGAGATCCTCGCCGAGGTGCGCGAAGAGGTCGAGGACGAACTCGCAGCCATCGAGGGCGACCGACGCCGCGAGCTCACGGCCGCACTGATCGAGGACGCCGCCGCGGAGTTCGAGGATGGACCGGTCGAGATCTCCGCGCGCCCGGACGACGCTGCCATGGTGTCGGCCATCCTCGAGGAGTACGACGACCTCACGCTCGCCGGCGAGCGCGACTGTCTGGGTGGTATCGTCGCGGATAGCGACGCGAGTCGGGTCCGCGTGAACAACACCTTCGACTCCCTCCTAGACACGGTCTGGGAGGAGAGTCTGAAGGACACCAGCGGTCTCCTCTTCGAAGAATGAGCGCCGGGGTGGGTGCGACGAACTACGAGTACGTGACCGCCCGAGTTCGGCACCGCCGTGCGTCGCTCTTCGGGGAAGATGACTACCGCAAACTGCTCCGCATGTGCCCGGGCGAGATCGCCCGGTTCATGGAGGAGTCGGAGTACGAACTGGAGATCAACGAACTCGGCGCTCGACACGACGGTGTCGACCTGATCGAGTTCGCGCTGAACCGCAACCTGGCGCGGCACTTCGAGGACCTCCTCCGCTGGAGCAACGGTCGACTCTACGAACAGGTCGTCAGGTACCTCCGGAAGTTCGACGCTTGGAACCTGAAGACGGTGCTCCGCGGTCACTTCGCCGGGTCGTCGCCGGCCTCCATCCGCGAGGACCTCATCAGGGCTGGCGAGTTCGACGACGCCTTCATCGATCAGCTGGTCGAGGCGGGATCGGTCGATGCGGTGGTCGAACTAGCCTCGTCCGCCGACCTGTTCGGGCCCCCGCTCGCGGACGCCCTCGACGAGTTCTCGGCGAGCGGCGTCCTGGTCCCCCTCGAGAACGCCATCGACAGGGCCTACTACGAGAACCTCCTCGGGGACCTGCCCCGGGCTGGGAGCAACGACCGCGCGGGCCTGCTGTACGCCGAGTTTCTCCGCGCCGAGGTCGACTTCCGGAACGTCCGGAACGCGCTCCGACTGGCGAGGAGTGGCGCAGACCTCGACCCGCTGACGTACTACATCGAGGGCGGGGAACTCTTCTCGGCGACCGAGCTCCGCTCGCTGGTGGCCGACGGGAACACCGACGCTCTCGTCGCACGGCTGAGCGAGAGCAAGTACGGCGCGGAACTGGAATCGGCGCTCGACGACCTCGCCGACGCCGAGAGCCTCATCGGCTTCGAGCACGCACTCGAGTCGGCGCTGCTCTCGTACTCGGAGCACCTCTCGTACGTGTTCCCGCTGTCGGTCTGTCCCGTGCTCGCCTACGTGCTCGCGAAGGAGCGTGAGGTCGAGAACGTACGGGCCATCGCGCGCGGTCGCGAGGCCGGGCTGGACGAGGAGGCACTCGAGGCGGAGCTGGTGATGCTATGAGCCAGGAGATTGCCGTCGTCGGGAGCCCGGAGTTCACGACCGGCTTCCGACTCGCGGGCGTCCGCAAGTTCGCCAACGTCCCGCCCGAGGAGAAGCCCGAGGCCCTCGACGACGCCGTCTCCGGCGTCCTCGAGGACGAAGACGTCGGCATCGTGGTGATGCACGACGACGACCTCGAGCACCTCTCCCGGGACGTCCGGCAGGCCGTCGAGACGAGCGTCGAGCCCACCGTCGTTACCCTCGGGGGCGAGGGCGGCGCCGGGCTCCGCGAGCAGATCCGGCGCGCCATCGGCATCGACCTCATGGGCGACCAGGAGGACGACACATGAGCCAAGCAACACAAGAACCACGAGAAGGCGTTATCGACAGTGTGTCCGGCCCGGTCGTCACCGCGACGGGGCTGGACGCGAAGATGAACGACGTCGTCCACGTCGGCGACGAGGGGCTGATGGGCGAGGTCATCGAGATCGAGGGCGACGTCACGACCATCCAGGTGTACGAGGAGACCTCGGACGTCGCGCCCGGCGAGCCCGTCGAGAACACGGGCGAGCCCCTCTCCGTCGACCTCGGGCCGGGCATGCTGGACTCCATCTACGACGGCGTCCAGCGTCCCCTCGACGTGCTCGAGGGCCAGATGGGCGCGTTCCTCGACCGCGGGGTCGACGCCCCGGGCATCGACCTCGAGAAGGAGTGGGCCTTCGAGCCCGCCGTCGAGGAGGGCGACGAGGTCGGCCCCGGCGACGTCGTCGGGACCGTCGACGAGACCGTCTCCATCGAGCACAAGGTGCTCGTCCCGCCGGACTTCGAGGGCGGCGAGGTCACCGCCGTCGAGGCCGGCGAGTTCACCGTCGAGGAGCCGGTCGCGACCCTCTCCTCGGGCGAGGAGGTCCAGATGCGCCAGGAGTGGCCGGTGCGCGAGCCCCGGCCGACGAGGGAGAAGCAGACCCCGGAGATCCCACTGGTCTCCGGCCAGCGCATCCTCGACGGGCTGTTCCCCATCGCGAAGGGCGGTACGGCGGCCATCCCGGGCCCGTTCGGCTCGGGGAAGACCGTCACCCAGCAGTCACTCGCGAAGTTCGCCGACGCCGACATCGTCGTCTACATCGGGTGTGGCGAGCGCGGCAACGAGATGACCGAGGTCATCGAGGACTTCCCGGAGCTACCCGACCCCCAGACCGGGAACCCGCTGATGGCCCGCACCTGCCTCATCGCGAACACCTCGAACATGCCGGTCGCGGCGCGGGAGTCCTGTGTCTACACCGGCATCACCATCGCGGAGTACTACCGCGACATGGGGTACGACGTCGCGCTGATGGCCGACTCCACCTCGCGGTGGGCCGAGGCGATGCGGGAGATCTCCTCGCGGCTCGAGGAGATGCCCGGCGAGGAGGGGTACCCCGCCTACCTCGCGGCGCGGCTCTCCCAGTTCTACGAGCGCGCGGGCTACTTCGAGAACCTCGGCGGCGGCGAGGGCTCCATCTCCGTCATCGGGGCGGTGAGTCCCCCCGGGGGTGACTTCTCGGAGCCGGTGACCCAGAACACGCTCCGCATCGTGAAGACGTTCTGGGCGCTGGACGCGGACCTCGCGGAGCGCCGGCACTTCCCTGCCATCAACTGGAACGACTCCTACTCGCTGTACACCGACCAGCTCGACCCGTACTGGGAGGAGAACGTCGCGGGCGACTGGCCGGAGCTCCGGCAGTGGGCCGTCGACGTCCTCGACGAGGAGACCGAGCTCCAGGAGATCGTCCAGCTCGTCGGCGAGGACGCGCTCCCGGAGGACCAGCAGCTCACCCTCGAGGTTGCGAGCTACCTCCGCGAGGCGTTCCTCCAGCAGAACGCGCTCCACGACGTGGACCGCTACTGCCCGCCGGAGAAGACCTACCGCATCCTCGAGGCCATCCAGCACTTCAACGACGAGGCGTTCGAGGCGCTCGACGCGGGCGTCCCGGTCAGCGAGATTCGCTCCATCGACGCCGCACCGCGCCTCAACCGCATCGGCACCACCCCCGAGGAGGAGTACGAGGAGCTGGTCGGCGAGATCGAGTCCGAAATCACCGAGCAACTGGAGGACATGTACTGATGAAAGAGTACCAGACGATCACGGAGATCAGCGGTCCGCTGGTGTTCGTCGAGACCGACGAGCCCATCGGCTACGACGAGATCGTCGAGATCGAACTCGGCGACGGCACCGTGCGCCGCGGCCAGGTCCTGGAGGCCGCCACAGACCAGGTCGCCATCCAGGTGTTCGAGGGCACCGAGGGCATCGACCGCGAGTCCTCGGTGCGCTTCCTGGGCGAGACGCTCAAGATGCCCGTGACCGAGGACCTCCTCGGTCGTGTGCTCGACGGGTCCGGGCAGCCCATCGACGGCGGCCCGGAGATCGTCCCCGACGAGCGCCGCGACATCGTCGGCGCCGCCATCAACCCCACCGCGCGGGAGTACCCCGCGGAGTTCATCCAGACCGGCGTGTCGGCCATCGACGGCATGAACACGCTGGTGCGCGGGCAGAAGCTGCCGCTGTTCAGCGGCTCCGGCCTGCCCCACAACGATCTCGCGCTCCAGGTCGCCCGCCAGGCGACCGTTCCGGAGGAGGCCGAGGGTGGCGACGGCGAGGAGGGAGCGGAGGGCTCGGAGTTCGCGGTCATCTTCGGCGCGATGGGCATCACCCAGGAGGAGGCCAACGAGTTCATGGACG
>JBDGTC010000074.1:0-13050 GCA_042217215.1 Halobacteriaceae archaeon | reverse complement strand
GCGCGGGCCTGGCCCCCGGTGTCCTCCCGGCCGTGCCCGCCCGCGACGTGGGCGCTGCCGGTCAGGGCGTGACACAGCAGGACGACGTTCGTCTCGCCCCCGCCACCCGCGAACTCGCCGTACGCCTCGTAGGTCACCTCGAGCTCCGGGACGGACTCACCGCACTCGAACTCGACGGACCCCAGCGAGAGGGTCTCGCGCTCGACGTTCATGCCCCACCACCCGGGAGCGCGGCCTCGAGCTCCGCGAGGAGGTCGGCGGGGTCCTCGATACCCACCGAGAGCCGCACAAGCTCCGGCGCGACGCCGGCCTCGCGCTGCTCCTCGGCGGTCAGCTGGGCGTGGGTGGTCGAGGCCGGGTGGATGACGAGGGTCTTCGCGTCGCCGATGTTCGCGAGGAAGCTCGCGAGGTCGACCGACTCGCAGAAGGACTTGCTCGCCGCGAAGCTCTCGAGGCCGAAGGCGATCATGCCGCCGTAGCCGCCCTCGAGGTACGTGCTCGCGGCGCCGTGGGTCGGGTGGCTCTCGAGGCCGGGGTAGGTGACCCACTCGACGGCCTCGTGGTCCGCGAGGTACTCCGCGACCACCATCGCGTTCTCGCAGTGGCGCTCCACCCGGAGCGGCAGGGTCTCGATGCCCTGGAGGGTCTGCCACGCGTCGAAGGGGGACTGCGCGCTCCCGACGCTCCGCACCCCGCGGTGGCGCGCGACCTGCGCGAGCGCGCGGTCCCCGAAGCGCTCCGCGAAGTTCACGCCGCCGAACGCGGGGTTGTCCCCCGCGACCTCGGGGTACGTCTCGGGGTACTCGGCCCACGGGAAGGAGCCGCCGTCGATCAGCACGCCGCCGACGGTGGTCCCCGAGCCGTGGAGCCACTTCGTGGTCGAGTGCCAGACGAGGTCGGCGCCGTGCTCGAGCGGGCGGCAGAGCGCGGGGGTCGCGAACGTGTTGTCGACGAACAGCGGCGCGCCGTGGTCGTGGGCCACCTCCGCGACCGCCTCGAGGTCCGGCGTGACCAGCGAGGGGTTCGCGACCGTCTCGCAGTGGACGTAGGCCGTGTCCGCGTCGATGGCGTCGGCGTACGCGTCGACGTCCAGGGTGTCGACGAAGCGGGCCTCGACGCCGCGGTTCCCGGCGGTGTGCGCGAGGTAGGCGTGCGTCCCGCCGTAGGTGTCGGCCGCGGCGACGACGTTGTCCCCGACGCCCGCGAGGACCGTCGTCGCCGCGTCGAGTGCCGCGAGGCCGCTCGCCGTCCCGAGCGCGTCGGTCCCGCCCTCCAGCGTCGCGAGGCGCTCCTCCAGGGCCCGCACCGTGGGGTTCGAGATGCGGGAGTAGACGTCGCCCTCGGTCTCGAGGGCGTACAGCGCGGCCGCGCGGTCGGCGGAGTCGAAGACGTAGGACGTCGTCTGGTAGATGGGCGTGGCGCGGGCGCCGGTCTCCGGATCCGGCGTCGACCCCGCGTGCACGCTGTTCGTGTCGAAGCCGCGGTCGCTCATGTACCACACTCATATCTCCCGGCGTGGATATAACCCTCAGTTACGGCAAATCTCGCAGGTGACGCGGGCGTGTGGACATGGGACACGACCCGCTTCCTGGCCGCGGCGCTCTCGGGGCGAGGCGGGGCGTGGACGGGAGGCGCAGGGCAGCGGCCGGAGGAGGTCGTCTCCGGGTCAGGCGAGTTCGTCGCGGGCGGCGGCGAGGCCCGCCTCGAGGTCCACGTCGACGCCGACCTCGTCGCACGCCTCGCCGACGGTGCGCACGCCGCGCAGGATCTGGTCGTCGGTGAGGTTCCCCATGTTGCTCACGCGGAAGATGTCGCCGCCGAGGTGGGCCTGGCCGCCGGAGATGCTGACGTTCCGGGCCGCGACGGCGTCGAAGAAGGCGTCGGGGTCGTCGAGGCCGTCGGGAAGCGCGATGGCGGTGACGGTGTTCGACAGCGCGGTCTCCCCCTCGGCGGTCGGGAACCGTTCGAGGCCCATCGCCGTGAATCCCGCGCCGAAGGCCGCGGCCTGGCGGCGGTGGCGCGCGATGCGCTCGGGCATGCCCTCCTCGCGGATGTCGGCGAGCGCGACGGCGAGCGCGCGGAACAGGGGCACCGCGCTCGTGAACGGCGTCTGGTCGTCCTCGGCCTTCCGGAGGTACCAGTCGAGGTCCTCGTAGAAGGGCGCGTGGTCGCCGTCGATGGCGGGCGTCACGCGGTCGGTGACGTACATCGCGGAGATGCCCGGCGGCACCGCGAGGGCCTTCTGGGCGTCGGTCACCGCGACGTCGACGTTCCAGTCGTCGATGCGGAACTCGTCGCCGCCGATGGCGGTCACGCCGTCGACGACGAAGCGGGCGTCGTGGGCGGCGGCCACCTCGCCGACCGACGCGACGGGGTTGAGCAGTCCCGTCGAGGTCTCGTTGTGGACCATCGCCACGAGGTCGGTGTCCTCGGTGACCGCCGCGCGCACCTCGTCGAGGTCGATGGACTCCCCCCACGTCGCCTCGACGCGCTCGCAGCGGGCGTGGCGGTCGGCGATGCGCGCGAACCGGCGGCCGAACTTGCCGTTGACGAGGGCGACCACCTCGTCGCCCGCGTCGACGAGGTTCGCGACGGCGGCCTCCATCGCCATCGTCGCGGTGCCGTTGAGGATCAGCGAGGTCCCGGCGGCCGCCGTCGAGGAACCGTCCGGGGTCGAGTGCTCGAACACGTAGTCGAGGCCCGACTGGGCCCGCGCGTACACCGCCTCGAAGTCGGCCGAGCGGTGGGACACCATCGGCTCGGCCATCGCCTCGCGCACGCCCTCGCGGACGGGGACCGGGCCCGGGTTCAACAGGAGGAAGTCGTCGTCGCTCATAGCGGAGCGGTCGGCGGGCGTGGCCATAAGCGACGTGGGTCGGGACAGCGGCCGCCGGGACCGCAGGGCGATCGCCGACCCGCAGCGGCCGGCGGCTCCCGTCACGGTGGCAGTCGACGGGTCAGCGCAGAATCGCTCGCCGGCAAAGGGAACAGTCTGATTTTCACAGACTGAAACGCCAGCTTCACCGTCGGTCAACGCTAAGTGCCAGCGCCTCGTCGGGCCGACGGTGAGCAGTCTGTTCCCCCGCCGGCCCCCGGTGGACCAGGAGCGCGGCGACGCGCGCGTGCTCCGGGTCGACGGGGACGCGGCGGACGAGGTGTTCGCGGCGCTCGGCTCGGAGACCGCCCGGACCATCCTCGGCGCGCTCTACGAGGAGCCCGGGACGGCGACCGACGTCGCCGAGGCCGCGGACACGTCGCTGCAGAACGCGCGCTACCACCTCGAGAAGCTGGTGGACGCCGACCTGGTCGAGGTCGTCGACACGTGGTACTCCGATCGGGGGACGGAGATGACGGTGTACGCGCCCGCGAGCGAGGGCGTCGTGGTGTTCGCGGGCGACGACGAGGACCGCTCGCGGCTGCGTGCCGCCCTCGAACGCGTCCTCGGCAGGGTCGGGGCGGTGGTACCGCCGGCCGCGACGCTCGCGGGGCTCGAACTCCTCAAGCGTCTGCTCGGCGCGTTCGCCCTCGTCGGCGCCGTCGCGCTGCTCCTGGACCGCTTCGGACCACAGTACACGCCGTGGGGGTTCGCGGCGAGCGGCGGTGGGACACCCCTCGGAGCACGACCCGCCGACATGTACGGCCCCGACGCGACCGGCGCGCCCCTCGTCGGGGACGTGTCGCCCGCCGTCGTCTTCGTCCTCGGCGCGTTCTGCGCCGCCCTCCTGGTGCTGGCTGCGGCGGCGGTCCAGCGTCGGCTGCGGTGACGCGTGTCGCGGGTGTGCTGTCCGTCGGCGACGGACCGCTCGAGCCGGCTGGCCGGGTCGGTCGCAGTCCATTTATCCCGGATGCCGACTCACGCCCCGACATGAGCGCCCGGGAGGACGCGGACGACGCCGACAACCCGTACGTCCGCGACCCGCCGACCGACTTCGAGCCCGTGGCGGCCCTCGACGAGGCGGACGCCCGCGAGCAGGCGCGGCTGCTCCGCGAGGCCATCCGCGAGCACGACTACCGGTACTACGTCGAGGCCGACCCCGTCGTCGCCGACCGGACCTACGACGCCCTGTTCGAGCGCCTGCGCGAGCTCGAGGAGGCATACGACCTCCGGACCGACGACAGCCCGACACGGCGGGTGGGGGCCGCGCCGCTGGACGAGCTCGAGTCGGTGGAGCTGGTCGTCCCGCTGTTCTCCATCGACAACGGGAGCGACCCCGCCGACGTCCGGGAGTTCGACGAGCGCGTCCGCCGGGAGCTGGGGGCCGGCGGCGGGACGGGGGGCGACGAGGACGACGGCGGCGCGGCGGGCGAGGCTGACGAGGGGCCCGTCCGGTACGTCTGCGAGCCGAAGTTCGACGGCCTCTCCGTCGAGGTGGTCTACGAGGACGGCGCGTTCGCCCGCGCGGCGACGCGGGGCGACGGGGAGGTGGGCGAGGACGTCACCGAGCACGTGCGCACCATCCCGGCGGTGCCGACCCGGCTGCGGGGCGATTACCCCGACTTCCTCGCGGTGCGGGGCGAGGTGTACATGCCCCGCGAGGCGTTCCGGCGGGTCAACCGCGAGCGTGTCGAGCGCGGCGAGGACCCCTTCGCGAATCCGCGGAACGCGGCCGCCGGCACGCTCCGCCAGCTCGACCCCTCCGTGGCGGCGCAGCGGCCGCTCTCGGTGTTCTTCTACCAGGTGCTGGCGACCAGCCGGCCCGAGACGGTCGAGGGGGACGCCGCCGAGCCGGGCGCGCTCGCCTCGGGGAGCGCCGTCGACCTCCCCGACCAGGTCACGGCGCGCGAGCGCCTCCGGGAGTGGGGCCTCCGCACCGACGACCGCGCCGCCCTCGTCGCGGACGTCGCGGACGCCATCGACTACCGCGACCGGCTCCTCGCCGACCGCGACGACCTCGACTACGAGGTCGACGGCGTCGTCATCGGCGTGAACGACCTCGACGACCGCGTCGCGCTCGGCACGACCGCCCGCGCCTACCGGTGGGCCTACGCCTACAAGTTCCCGCCCCGGACCGAGGCCACGACCGTCACGGACGTGGTCGTCCAGGTGGGGCGGACGGGCCGGCTTACGCCCGTCGCGCTGCTCGACCCGGTCGACGTCGGCGGCGTGACGGTGTCCCGCGCGAGCCTGCACAACCAGTCGGAGATCGCCGCCCTCGACGTGAACGTCGGCGACGAGGTCCGCGTCGAGCGCGCCGGCGACGTCATCCCCCAGGTGGTGGAGCTCGTCGAGAAGCACTCCTCGGGACACTACGAGCTCCCCGAGACGTGCCCGTCGTGTGGCAGCGCGGTGGCGTACGACGGACCGAACGCCTTCTGCACCGGCGGGCTGGTCTGCGCGGCGCAGCTCGCGCGCGCCGTGGAGCACTACGCCAGCCGGCGGGGGCTCGACATCGAGGGGCTGGGCGAGCAGGCCGCCGACCAGCTCGTCGAGGCCGGCCTCGTGGAGGACCTCGCCGACCTCTACGAGCTCGACGTGTTCTCGCTGTCAACGCTCGACGGGTGGGGCCAGAAGAGCGCCGCGAACCTGATCGCCGAACTCGAGGGGGCCCGCGAGCCGCCGCTCGCGGACTTCGTCTCCGCCATCGGCATCCCCGAGGTGGGCCCGACCGTGGCGCGGGACCTCGCGCGCGCCTTCGGGAGCGTCGACGCCATCCGCGCCGCCGACGCCGACGAGCTCCGGGCCGTCGAGGGCGTCGGACCGGAGGTCGCCGAGCGCGTCAACGCGTTCTTCGCCAACGACCGCAACGCCGCCGTCGTCGACCGCCTCCTCGAGCACGTCGACCCGCAGCCGCCGGCCGTCGGCCCGGGGGACCCGGGCGACGGGAGCGCGCCGCTCGAGGGGCTCACGGTCGTGTTCACCGGGAGCGTCGAGGGGTACACCCGCGACGACCTCGAGGCCCTCGTCGAGCGCCAGGGCGGCTCGGCCACGGGGTCGGTCTCGGGCAACACCGACTACCTCGTCGTCGGCGAGAACCCCGGGGCGACCAAGCGGGCGGACGCCGAGGCCGAGGGCGTCCCGCAGCTCTCGCCCGCGGAGTTCTTCGACCTGCTCGCCGAGCGCGGCGTCGAGGTCGACGGGACGACGTAGGCAGCGGGCCGCGCGTCCGGATCGTCAGAGATCCGCGCGCTCGAAGCGCCAGCTCCCGACGGCGAGCGGGACCGCCGCCCAGGCCGCGAGGACGACGACCCCGAGTGCAGCGTCACCGGGCGTCGCGGACCCGGCGACCGACCGGTCCAGCGGGACGGCACCGAGGAGGTCCCGGAGGGCGGTGGTGGGACCCAGCCGGCCGAGGGCCGTCCACACCGACACCGGCCCGTCGGGGAGCCCGAGGTCGACCAGCGTCCGGCGGACGGTACCGACCACGCCGCCCCACGCCAGCGAGAGGCCGGCGAGCAAGAGCGCGCCGGCGAACGCCCTGCTCGTCGAGTCGGTACTCGCGGAGACGCCCACCGCGATGCCGCCGTACGTCGCGGTGAGGACCGTCCCGACGCCGAAGAGGGAGCCGATTCCGAGGACCGAGGTGGGTGCGCCGACCGCGAGGCCCGCCAGCGTCCCGGTGGCGAGCGAGAGCGCGAGCGCGACCCCGAGGACGGCGAGCTGTCCGAGGAAGTGCCCGAGCACGACGTCGCGGCGGGTGTGGGGGAGCGTCATCAGCAGCCGTACAGTGCTCCGCTCTCGCTCGTAGGCGACCGACTCGTGGGAGAAGATGAGCGCCGCGAGCGGGACGAGGCTGGAGACGAGCGCCGCGAGCACGGGCGCGGTCGGCGTCGGTTCCTGCGCGCCCTGGGCGAGCCACACCGCGGCGGCGAAACCGAGCATCGAGACGACGCTGAGGACGGTGAGCGTCCCCGTGCGTGCGTCGATCCATGTGCGGGACGCGACGACGAGGGCGCTCATCGGCCGACCGCCCCCGGGGGACTCCCCCGCGCCCGCCGTCGCTCTCGCATCATCACGGTCGCGAGTCTCCCCGACGCGTCGTGAATGTATCGGATCGCGTGGAGGAGCGACGGCTGGCGGGCCAAAGCGCCGGAGCCGGCCCGCAGGCGGTGGCCTCAAGCCCGTCCGGGCGTACTCTCCCCCGATGGACGCGAGCGGCGTGCGCGAGCGGGCCGCCGATCTCCCTCGCGAGCCGGGCGTCTACCAGTTCCTCGCGGGTGGCGACCCGCTCTACGTGGGGAAGGCCGTGGACCTGCGTGACCGGGTGCGGTCGTACGCAGACCCGCGCTCGGAGCGGGTGGCGCGGATGGTCGAGCGCGCCGACGCGGTCGACGTCGCGGTCACCGACACCGAGACGCAGGCCCTCCTCCTCGAGGCCAACCTCATCAAGCGGCACAACCCGCGGTACAACGTCCGGCTGCGGGACGACAAGTCCTACCCGCTCGTGCAGCTCACCGACCACGAGGCGCCCCGCATCGCCGTCACCCGCGATCCGGCCCCCGACGCCACGGTGTTCGGTCCGTACACCGAGAAGGGCCGCCTCGACGTGGTGGTGAAGGCGATCCGGGACGTGTACGGGCTGCGGGGCTGCTCGGACCACAAGTACGCGAACCGCGACCGCCCGTGTCTCGACCACGACATCGGGCTCTGTGCCGCGCCCTGCACCGGCGAGTGCGACCCCGCGACCTACCGCGAGGGCGTCGAGGCCGCCCGGCGGTTCTTCGAGGGCGAGACCGGCGCGCTCGCCGACCCGCTCCGGGAGGCGATGGACGCCGCGGCCGAGCGCGGCGCCTTCGAGCGCGCCGCGACCCTCCGGGACCGCCTCGACGCCGTCGAGTCCTTCCACGAGACCGGCGGGGCGGCGGTGGCCGGTGGTAACGACGACGGCCGCGTCGTGGACGTCCTCGGCGTGGCGGTCGAAGGGGGCGAGGCCACCGTCGCCCGCCTCCGGAGCGAGCGGGGGAAGCTGGTCGACCGGGACCGACACGTCCTCGACGGCGCCGCGGCGAGCGCGGGGGCGGCACTCGCCGCCTTCGTCCCGCAGTTCTACGCCGACCGGGGACTCCCGGACGAACTGCTCCTCTCGGACCGCCTCGAGACGCCGGCGCTCGACGGCGCGGGCGCCGACGCTGGCGAGTCGCGCGACGGGGAGCGGGGGCCGGCGGGGACGACCGGCGACGGGACGGCCGGCACCGGCGCCGTCCGCGCGGCCGACGTCGAGGACTGGCTCGAGGGCGCGGGCGTCGAGGTCGGCGTCCCGGGGGCGGGGCGCGGCGGGCGGCTCGTCGACCTCGCGCTCAAGAACGCCCGGCGGCGCTCGCCCGACCGCGACGAACTGGCCGTCCTCGGCGACGCCCTGGGGGACCTCCTCGACGGGGACCGACCCGAGCGCATCGAGGGCTTCGACGTGAGCCACACCGGCGGCCGCGGCGTCGTCGGCAGCGACGTGACCTTCGTGGGGGGCACACCGGAGAAGGCCGACTACCGGCGGAAGCGACTTCCGGACGCGAACGACGACTGCGCCGCGATGGCCGCGCTGTGCCGGTGGCGCGCGGAGCGCGCGGTCGAGGGCCGGGACGACCGGCCCGCCCCGGACCTGCTCGTCGTGGACGGCGGCGCGGCCCAGCGCGACGCGGCCGTGGAGGCCGTCGGCGAGGCGGGGTGGGACGTCCCGGTCGTCGGCATCGCGAAGGGCGAGGACCGCCGGGACGGCGCGACCGACCGGGTGGTCGGCCCGGACGGCACCTACGACTGGCCCGCCGACAGTCCGCAACTCGGGGTGTGCCAGCGGGTGAGAGACGAGGCCCACCGGTTCGCACGGCGGTACCACGAGACCGTCCGGGACGACGTCTCGACCGTGCTCGACGAGATCGACGGCGTGGGCGAGACGCGCCGGCGACACCTCCTCCGCCGGTTCGGGAGCGTACAGGGGGTGCGGGAGGCGAGCGAGGCGGAGCTGGCGGACGTCCCCGGCATCGGCGCGTCGACGGCCGAGACAATCGCCCGCCGACTGTGAGCGGTCGGCCGGGGCCGGTCCGGCGCGGGCGAGCGGTCGGCGCGAGTCGCGCTCCGGACCGGCGGTATCACGGGCCAAACCATTAAGCGACCGCCCCGCGACCCGGGTGCATGGGCAGCGCCCAGGGCTCGACGGGGACGCGGCGCGCGTCGAAGTGGCGCGTGCCGTTCGCCGCCGGCGTCACGTTCCTCGTCGCGCTCTGGTCGCTCGACTTCATCACGGTCTGGGAGCTGGTGGGCTTCTTCGCCCTCGCGGTCGTGATCGTCACGATCTACAGCTCCGTCGAGATCGTCAACGCCTACGAGAAGCGGGCGCTCACGGTGTTCGGCGAGTACAAGCGCCTCGTCGCGCCGGGGCTCGCGTTCATCCCGCCGTACGTCTCCGAGACCCGCATCTTCGACATGCGCACGCAGACCATCGACGTGCCGACCCAGCAGGCCATCACGCGTGACAACTCGCCGGTCACCGCCGACGCCGTGGTCTACATCCGCGTGATGGACGCCGAGAAGGCGTTCCTCGAGGTGGACGACCACGTCCGGGCGACGTCGCTGCTCGCACAGACCACCCTCCGCGCGGTCATCGGCGACATGGAGCTCGACGACACGCTGAACAGGCGCCAGGAGATCAACGCGCGCATCCGGGAGGAGCTCGACGAGCCCACCGACGACTGGGGCGTGCGCGTCGAGTCCGTGGAGGTCCGGCAGGTCAACCCCTCGCCCGGCGTCGTGGACGCGATGGAGGAGCAGACCTCCGCGGAGCGCCGCCGTCGCGCGATGATCCTCGAGGCGCAGGGCGAGCGCCAGAGCGCCATCGAGCGCGCGCAGGGGGAGAAGGGCGCGGACGTCATCGAGGCCCAGGGCGAGAAGCAGTCCCAGATCCTCGAGGCGCAGGGCGACGCCATCTCCACGGTGCTCCGCGCCCGCGCCGCGGAGGCGATGGGCGAGCGCGCCATCATCGACAAGGGCCTCGAGACCCTCGGGGACATCGGGCAGTCACCCTCCACCACCTTCGTCATCCCCCAGGAGCTCTCGACGCTGCTGGGCCGCTACGGCAAGCACCTCTCGGGGTCGGACGTGCGGGGGTCCGACCTCGACCTCGAGGGGCGCTCCTTCGACGCCGAGACCCGCGAGCTGCTCGGTCTCGACGAGATCGCGGAGCTGATCGGTGAGATCGACCTCGAGGCCGAGGAGGGCGTGTCGCGAGCGGACGGGGAACTCGCCGACATCGAGATCGAGGAGCCGGGCGACCGGTCGTAGGCGAGGGCGCGGGGAGCGCGGCGTGGGCTGCCGCTCACCCGACGCGCGACGACCACGCGTCGAGCAGCCACTCCCCCAGCCCGCGCTGCGCGGGTCGCGGGGCGGCCCACGCTGCACCGACCGCCGCGACGACGCTCACCGTCGCCATCCACAGCAGCGCGGCCTGTGGCTCCCGCCACGCGAGGACCGCCGACGCCACGCCGAGCAGGAGCGTGAGCGCCCCGAAGGCCGCGGCGCCCAGTCGGTCGCGGCGCCGGAGCGCGACGCCCAGTCCGAGCGGCGAGGCGAGGATGCCCAGGCCCGTCAGGTTCGTGCCGACGTTCAGGACCGGCACCCGGCCCGCGTCGAGCGTCTCGACGATCTGCAGCGCCAGGATGACGGCGAGGGGCACCCACGCCGCGGCGAGCGGGTTCCGCGGGCGGGGGCGGCCCTCCAACGCGAGGAGGCCACCGACGCCGAGGAGGAGACCCCCGAAGATGGTGGTGAGCGGGCGGAGCGGTGACTGCAGCCGGTCGGTGTGCTCGACCGCCACCGCGTAGACCGTGCCCTCGTGGCGGACGTAGTCCGCGTCGCGCAGCGCCCGAATCGGGGCGGCGTCCGTCTCGCTCCAGAGGTCGGCGGCGCCGTCGGTCTCGACCGCGCGCTGGGCCGCGGGCGGGAGGCCCTCGGCCGCGACGACCGTAGACTCCGGTGGGGCCGAGTCGGCCCGCTCGAGGGAGACGGCGTACTCCGTCTCGCCGTGGTGGGGCCAGGCGTACAGCGGGTGGGCGAGCAGGAGGAGGCCGGCGGCCGCGAGGAGGAGGCCCGCGGTGCGCGGGTTCATGTTGCCGGGATTGGACGTGGTGGAGATAAGTGTTCGGTAGGCGGGGTCGCCGTGGGGTCAGGGGTGCGAGGCCCGGTGGGCTTGCGCAAACCGTCAGCCGCACCGCGCGGTCCGCGTGTCGGCGGCCTATCGGCCGCCTCCCGCGGACCGTCTCGAGGCACGAGCGGCGCGGTTCCTGCGCGAACCGTTGGCCTGGCGACATCCGACAGCCGCACCGCGCGGTCCGCGTGTCGGCGGCCTATCGGCCGCCTCCCGCGGACCGTCTCGAGGCACGAGCGGCGCGGTTCCTGCGCGATGCGCAGGAACACGCTTGCTCGCGCCTCGCTTCTACCACTGCTCCCCCAGCCGCTCCCGCCACCCCGGCCCCCAGACCGCCTCCGGCTCCACCAGCTCCAGTAGCGGCTCGTAGTCCGGGGAGAGGTACGAGAGGAGGTCGTCGGTGGTCTCGCTGTCCGCGGCGTCGAGCAATACCGCGACGACGGTCTGCGCGCGGCGCTCCGCCGCCGCACGCTCCACGCCGGTCGCGTCGTCCATCCGCTCGCCCACCCGCGCGAGGTACTCGTCGTAGCCGAAGGACTGGCGGCCGTCGGCAGCGGTGAGGAAGGTGCTCGCCGGCTCCGGGAGCTGTTCGGCCACCGCGCGGGACTCGTCGTCCGGGAGGCGCTCCGAGAGGGTCGCGAGCGTGGCCTCCGCCGCCGCCTCGACCTCGTCGACGGGGATGCCCGCGCGCTGTGCGACCCGCGACTCGAACTCGGCGTACTCCATGGTGGCAGGTGGGACGGGACGGCCATCGCCCGCCGGCCAAACCACTTGTCGGCGGTTCGCGGCTGCGTGTGGCGACCACCGCGGGTCCGCCGTCGCCTCAGAACTCGGAACCCGGCTCCGGGGCGACGCCGTCGACGTCCTCGCCGTCGGCGCCGAGGTCGAACTCCTCGCGGAGCGTGTAGATGCGGTCGCGGATGTCGGCGGCGAGTTCGAACTCGAGGTTGGCCGCGGCCTCGTCCATCCGCTCCTCCAGGACCTCGATGCGGCGGGCGGCCTCGTCGGCGTCGGCGGGGTCGTCGCCCGTGGCGGCCGAGACGTCGGTCTCCGCGCCGGGGAGGGAACTCTCGCTCACCGCCTTGTCGATGGTGGTCGGCTCGACGTCGTGGGTCTCGTTGTACTCCTGCTGGATGCGGCGGCGGCGCTGGGTTTCCTCGATGGCGTCGGCCATCGCGTCTGTCACCTCGTCGGCGTACAGCACGACGGTGCCCTGGCGGTTCCGCGCGGCGCGGCCCATGGTCTGGACGAGGGAGGTCTCCGAGCGGAGGAAGCCCTCCTGGTCGGCGTCGAGGATGGCGACGAGCGAGACCTCGGGGATGTCCAGCCCCTCGCGGAGGAGGTTGATGCCGACGAGGACGTCGAACTCGCCGCGGCGCAGCCCCCGGACGAGCTCGTGGCGCTCGAGGGTGTCCGTCTCGTCGTGCATGTACTCCACGTCGTACCCCGACTCGCCGAGGAACTCGGTGAGGTCCTCGGCCATGCGCTTGGTGAGCGTGGTGACGAGGACGCGCTCGTCGTCGGCGACGCGGTCGTCGATGCGCGCCATGAGGTCGTCGACCTGCCCCTCGACGTCCGCGACCTCGACCGCGGGGTCGACGAGGTACGTGGGGCGGACGATCTGCTCGACCACGTTCGCGGAGTGCTCGCGCTCGTAGTCGCCCGGCGTCGCGGAGACGTAGAGGGTGCGGTCGGTCTTGGCCTCGAACTCCTCGAAGGTGAGCGGACGGTTGTCGTACGCGGTGGGGAGCCGGAAGCCGTTCTCCACGAGGGAGTCCTTCCGGGACTTGTCGCCCGCGAACTGGCCCTTGATCTGCGGGACGGTTCGGTGGCTCTCGTCGATGACGGTGAGGAAGTCGTCGGGGAAGTAGTCGAGGAGGGTGTACGGTGGGTCGCCCGGTTCGCGGTCCGAGAGGTAGACCGCGTAGTTCTCGATGCCCGAGCAGTAGCCCGCCTCGCGGAGCATCTCGAGGTCGAA
>JBDGTC010000141.1:0-13343 GCA_042217215.1 Halobacteriaceae archaeon | reverse complement strand
CCCCATCGTGCCCCAGCCGTCGTCCGCCGCGGCCCCGTCCTCACCCGCCTCCGCACCGCCGTCGGCCCCCGCGGCCGGGGACGACCCGTCGGCGGACGCCGTGGCCTCGGGCAGGTCGGCCAGGAAGCCGGCGGCGATGTCCGCGGCCTTCGCGGTGTCCCAGCGGCTCACGACTGCGGCCGGGGCTCCCTCGCGGGCCTCGTTCTCGTAGACGTCCGTGCCGCGGTGGGTGTCGTAGTGGTCGAAGCTCTCCGAGAGCTCCTCGACAGCCGTGGCGAGCTCGTCCGGGTCGGCGGTCGAGTAGACCACGCGCGCGTGGACGTCCTCGCCGTGGGGCTGGCCGCCGTACACCGGCGAGTCCTCGCTCTCCTCACTGTCGTGGGTGCCCGCGTCGGGTGGGCCACCGGCGGTCGTGGCGGCCGGTTCGCCGTCGGCCGTCGCCGCCCCTTCTGGCTCGCCGTCGGCGGGGACGGCCTCGCCGGCCATGTACGCCGGGAGGTCCGCGGGCGGGAACTGCCGGGCGACGTAGAACGGGCCGAACTCCGCGAAGCGGGCGGAGGCCTCGTCGAAGCGCATCTCGTAGACGACGTCCTTGATGGCCGCGGGGTCGTCGCTGAACAGGGTGACGCCCCACTCCCAGTCGTCGAACCCCAGCGCGGAGGTGATGAGCTGCTGGATCGTGCCGGCGTGGTCGCGGCCGGTCTCGCCGTGCTCGGCCATGAGGTCCGCGCGCTCCTCGATGGGGAGCATGTACCAGTTGTCCTCGGGGTGGCGGCGCTTGGACATCGGGTAGAAGGAGAGGTAGCCGTCGGGGATCTCCGGGGAGAGCTTCGACTCGACGTAGTTCCGGATCCCGGGGTCGACCTCCTCGCCCTCCTCGAAGTAGGCGTCGGAGACGTAGCCGCTGACCTCCGTGACGGAGGTGAAGGAGTCGGTGCGCTCGGTGAACCCGGCAAAGGCGGTCTGCTCGAAGGCGCGGGTCGCGCGCTCGAGCGCGGCCATCGAGGGACGGAGCGTCACGACCACGAGGTCGGCCTCGTGACCGAGGACCGCGGCGACCGTGGCGTCGCCCTCGGGTTCCGCGAGGGCGGTGAGGTGGTCAGTGGCGTCGTCGAGTGCGGTCTCGCGCTCGCGCTCGGTGGCCGCCCGCCAGGCGTCCCAGTCCACGGTGCGGAAGTCGTGGGAGACGTACCAGCCTTCCGCCGTGGGCGGCGCTTCGGGCATGTGTGGGGGTTGGGGGGCTGGTGGGGAAAGGAGTTTCTAAAGCGCGAGGGGCGCCCGACCGTGTCGGCGCGGCCCCGCCGCGCCGACCGGGACGGGCGTCCCTCGAGACCGAGGGCGGGAGCGGCGCACGGCGCGGGGCCGACCGAAGGGAGCCCCCGGAACGAGCGAACGGTGAACGGAGTGAACCGTGAGCTGTGCGCCGCGACACGCCCGAGGCAGCGGGCGGCTCTCGGATATTGGCGCCCACGAGGTTCGCCCACCGCGAACCCGGCGGACGGTAGCGGTTAATGGGCAAGCCCCACCGCCGCTGCTATGGGCCCCTCCGGGCGAGAACACTCGCTCGCCATCCCGCAGACACACCGCCCGGGCCGCGTGTCGCGCGAGGCGCCGGAGGCGCCACGGAACGGGCGAGTGGGAGGCCGACCGCAGGGAGGCCGACACGCGAGCCGCCTCCCGCGGCCCGTCTCGAGACACGAGCGGCGCGGTTCCTGCGCTCTGCGCAGGAACACGCTTGTCGCGCCTCGCATCGCACCGCTGCCTCGCGCGTGTCGTCACTCGCTCGCGCTCACGGCTTCGCCGTTCGCGCATGCGGTGGCCTCCCTTCGGTCGGCCACCCGCTCGTTCCTCCCGCGCTCGGTCTCGAGGTTCGTCGCCGGCGGTCGGCGCACGCCTCGCGCGCCGACCCGCCGCCTCGAACCTCGCTATCCTAACAACTGCGCCCCGAACAGCATCAGCGCCAGACTCGTCAGCATCACGACCTGCACCGTCACCGTGGCCGCCGCCACCAGGCGCTGGCCCCGCTCCACCGGGAGCCGGGCGACCACGCCCTCGGTGACCGCCCGGAACAGGTGCCCGCCGTCGAGGAGGAAGGTGGGGATGCAGTTGAAGAAGCCGAGGTTGAGGTTGATCCACGCCGTCCAGAACAGCAGGTTCGCGAGCAGGAACGTCCATCCCCCGAGGAGGCCGCCGAGGAGCCCGCCGACCTCGTAGAACCCCTGCACGCCGCCGGTGAAGCCCGCCCAGTTGTACGGGAACACCGCGCCGCCGGTGACGCCGGCGAGCGGGAGCTGGAGCGCGAGGAGGACGCGCTGGGGGCCGCTGACGTCGAGCGACGGACACTGCTCGCACGTCCCGCCGAGGACGCTGAGGTACCGGCCCGCGGGGTACGTCTCGACGCCGAGGTCGGTCACCGTGAGGCCGCTGACCCCACGGGCGATGACCACGCCGAGGAAGCCGTCGTCGTCGCCCTCCTGGCTGCCGAGCGTCACGGTGTAGGTCTCGCGGCCGCCGGCCTGGCGGTAGGCCCCGACCTCGACTTCCTGCCCCGGCGACGTGTGGCCGATGGCGTCGAGGAGGTCCTCGCCGGTGACGATGCGCTCGCCGGCGAACCGCGTGACGACCAGGTCCGCGGTCGGTGCACCGGCGGTGGCGAGGGGGCCACCGGGCGAGACGGTGACGAACGCACCAGCGGGCCCGGTGTCGGTCCGGCCGCCCGCCGTCTCGAGGGTCGCCACCTCGCGGGTCGAGAGCAACTCGCGAAACGCCGCGCTGGTGTCGACGGTCGTGCCGTTCACCGCGACGATGGTGGCGTTCGCCGGATCGGCCGGCGAAGGGTCGAAGTCGAAGGGCCACCCGCCCCTCGGGCTCCCGGTCACGAGGACCGAGCGCTCGACGGTCGTCGTGGACCCGTCGCGGAGGCGGACCGAGACCCGCCCCGCGGAGACGTTCGTGAGCACGTCGTCGAGGTCCCCGTTCGTGTCAACGCGGACGCCCTCGACGTGGGTGATGACGTCCCCCTGTCCGATACCGGCCCGATCGGCCGGCGACCCCGGCAGGGCGGTGGCGACCGCGGCGCCGGGGACCACGGAGAGCGAGCCCACGACCGGGCCGAAGAGGAGGACGAAGGCGACGGCCGTCACCGCGAAGTTGTTCGTGACGCCGGCCGCGAACATCCGGCTCCGGCCGCCACGGGAGGCGCGCCGCTGGCTCTCCTCGTTCGGCTCGACGAACGCCCCGCTGAACACGACGGTGATGAAGACCAGCCCCATCGACTCGATGTCGATGTCCTCGACCCGGCAGAGGATGCCGTGTCCGGCCTCGTGGACCACGACGCCGAACACGAGTCCGAAGATGATCTCCGGGGCGACCGAGAGCGGGAGGAACTCGTTCACGCCCGGAATGACCAGCACGTTCCGCGGCTGGTTGACGGCCGTCTCGGGCGGCGGGTTGAGGACGGTGAGGACGGCGACGGCCGCGAGGAAGACCACCGAACCGATCATCACGACGAGCGCGACGCCGAGGCCGAAGTTCCCCCACGCACGCCACGCGCGCCTGGGGCTCGCGATCCAGTCGATGAGGGCCCGGCCGCGGGTCGTGTGTACCGTGACGAGAGGGCCCTGGACCCGGACCGCGTCGGGGAGCAGTCCGCGGGCTCTGGCGACGGCGGCAACGAGCCAGAAGACGCCGACGCCGACCAGCACCCACGTGAGCGTGTCCATGCCGTACCGGGGTGACGCCGGTCGTTTCCAAAGGGGTTTGGGTTCGGCGGCGACCGAGTCGAGAACGGGCTACGGCGGTGCGATGTCGGTCCCGTCGTGGGGGCCACCCAGGGCGGCGTCGGCGACGGCCTCCGGGTCCGAGCCGTCGAGGACCACGGCGCGCAGCCCGGAGCGCTGGATAAGCTTCGCCGCGAGGAGGTCGACGGGCGCGGCGCTGCCGGCCCGCATCTCCACGTCGGCGACGACGTCGACGAGTTCGTCGGGCGTGAGGCTGTCGTAGCGCTGGGCGTCGGCGTCGACGTTGGGATCGGCGTCGTAGACGCCGTCCACGCTCGTGGCGTAGACGAGCCGGTCGGCCCCCACGTACTCCGCGAGCGCCGCGGCCACGGCGTCCGTGGTCTGTCCGGCGACGGCGCCCCCCATCACCGGGAGGTCACCGCGCCTGAGGGCCCGCGCGGCGGTCTCGTACTCCGTCGGTGGCTCCTGGGGTGCCCGCTCACCGACGGCCGCGGCCAGCAACCGGGCGTTGAGCCGGGTGACGCCGATGCCGACGTCGTCGAGTGCGATCTCGTTGGTGTCGAGGGCCCGGGCCGCCTCGATGTACTGCCGGGCGATCTGGCCGCCGCCGACGACGACGGCGACGTCGGTGCCGTGGTCCCCCGCCCCTGCCATCGTGTCGCCGGCATCGGTGTCGGCCACGCGGGTGAGGACGTCGGCGTACGCCTCGATTCGCTCCGGCGAGAGCTCCGGTGCGAGGACGCTCCCGCCGACCGCGATGACGACGCGCATCACCCGGAGTCGCGGTGGGAGGGGCATAAATGGGCCGGGACGGCGCGCCCGGTGGCGGGCGGGGTGCGACCGCGAGCACCCGCTGGCGTCAGACGCACGGCAGCCGGCAGCGCCCGAGATCGCGTCTCCCCGTCCGTGCCGTGGGACCGACCCCCACGGTGCCGGAGAGACGGGTCGAGATATCCGCGTAAAATGTCTCGCCCTCTCTGAGGCACTCGTGAAAGGTCGAGTTCGCGTCGTTTTACGCACGCGAGCCGCGAAAGACGCCGAAACGTCCCGAACGTTCCTCCCCCATTATCTGGGTACGGCCGCTTGAATCGGAGTGAGGTGACCACGAGATGAGTGCACCCGCACAGCCCTCCCAGGTCGACGTCGAGACGCCGGACAAGCAGACCCGTCTGCTGCGCTACCTCCAGGAGAAGGCGTCCGACGGCGAGCTCTACTTCAAGAGCAAGTTTATCGCCGACGAGGTCGGTCTGTCCTCGAAGGAGATCGGCGCGCTGATGGTCAACCTGCGGGACGCCGCGACCGACCTTGAGATCGAGAAGTGGTCCTACACCGGCGCCACGACGTGGCGCGTCGCCCCCGCGTAGCGGTCTGTCCCGGTCCCCGCTTCCTCTCTGCGATCCCCGACAGCGACGGCGACGACAGCCCACGGCAGCGCAGACAGACCGAGGGTTAATCCGGGCGCAGGCGCTACCTCGCAGCAATGGAGCCGGACCTTGACGTGCCGGACGACGCCCCGCTGCCCGGCACCTTCCGCACCGTCTTCCGGACCTACGAGGTCCGGGAGTCCGAGGAGGAACTCGTCTACGTCGGCGAACCGCTGGCCGCCGGCGAGGACATCGTCGAGACGGTGTGGCCGCTGTTCCGGGAGGCGGGCTACGAGGTCAGCCTGGACCGCCGCCTCGGCGAGTACGTCCTCGTGGCGACACCTCACGGGACGGCGGACGAAGGGGTCCCGTGGCGGAACGTCGCGCTGCTGCTCCTGACGGTGCTGACAACGGTGTACGCCGGGACCGGGTGGTACTACGTCCGCGACCCGCTCTCGCCCGAGATCCTCCAGGCGCTCCCCTTCGCGCTCGCGGTGATGACGGTCCTCGGGACCCACGAACTCGGTCACTACCTCGCGAGCCGGTACTACGACGTCGAGGCCTCGCTCCCCTACTTCATCCCGATGCTTCCCCCCATCGGGACGATGGGCGCCGTCATCCGCATGCGCGGGCGCATTCCCGACCGGCGCGCGCTGTTCGACATCGGCGTCGCCGGCCCGCTCGCGGGGCTGGTCGCGACGATCGTCGTCACCGCGGTCGGCCTCGCGCTCTCGCCCATCGCGGTCCCGGCGTGGGTGTTCGACTCGGGGGCCATCTCGGTCAAGTTCGGGTACCCGCTCCTCATGCGCGCCATCGCGGCCGCGATGGGCGAGCCGCTGACCTATGAGGCCGCGGACCGGGTGCTCAACCCCATCGTCCTCGGCGGGTGGGTGGGGATGTTCGTCACCTTCCTCAACCTCATCCCGGTGGGCCAGCTCGACGGGGGTCACCTCGTCCGGGCGATGATCGGCCCGCGGCAGGAGACCGTCTCCGCGGCGGTCCCCGCGGGGCTCTTCGGCCTCGCCGGCTACCTCTACGTCGTCGAGAACGCCGGGAGCGGCGCCGGGATCTGGGTGTTCTGGGGGCTCCTCACCCTGGTCTTCGCGTACGTGGGGTCGGCCACGCCGGTCCACGACCGCGAGCCCCTCGGCCTCCGTCGACAGCTCGTCGGTCTCGCGACCTTCGGGCTCGGTGCGCTCTGCTTCATGCCGGTCCCGATTCAGATCGTGGCCGTGAGCTAGATCGACGCGCTACGCGTCGCCGCCGTGGGTGTACCCCACGTCGGGGAGCACGTCGCCGTCGAGCGTGACGTCCCCCGCGGTGACGCGGCCAACCGGTGCGAGCGGAACGGGGCAGTCGGCGATGGCGTCGTCGAGGCGGTCCTCGGGGACCGTGCAGACCAGTTCGAAGTCCTCGCCGACGGACGTGGCCATGGCTCGTTCGTCGGCGGCGTCCTCGGCGATCTCTGACACGGCGGGGTCGACCGGGAGCGCGTCGCCCTCGACCGCGAACCCGCAGTCGCTCGCCGCCGCGAGCTGGTGGAGCGAGCGCGCGAGGCCGTCGCTCGAGTCCATCATCGCGGTGGCGTGGGGGGCGAGCGCCCGGCCGGCAGCGACCCGGGGCGTGAACTGGAACAGATCGTTCCCGCGGTCGGGGTCGCCGGCCTCGAAGTAGCGGAGCGCCGCGGCGGAGCGCCCGAGCGTGCCGGTGACGCAGACGGCCTCGCCGGGTGTCGTGCCGTCGCGGCCGACCGGCGCGCCGGGCAGCGTCGCGTCGCCGAGGGCGGTCGTGGCGACCGTGAGCTCGTCGTGCGTGTCGAGGTCGCCGCCGACGTACGCGCCGTCCGCCGCGGCGCAGACGCCGTTCGCACCGGCGACGAAGTCGCGCAGTTCGGACTCCTCGAAGGTCGGGGCGGCGTAGACGGCGACCGCGACGGGGTCGCCCGCGCCCATGGCCGCGACGTCAGAGAGCGAGGCCCCGACGGCGCGCCACCCGGCGGTGTACCGCGTCGTCCCGGGCGGGAAGTCGGCCCGCTCGTGGAGCATGTCGGTCGTCACGACGCGGCCGTCGACGACCGCGGCGTCGTCGCCGGCGGCGCCGACCGCGTCGGTCACCAGCGCGAGGGCGGCCCGCTCGTCCATGCACCGAGGTTCCGCCCCGCCGGGAAAAACCCGCCGCTCGGCCGGGTCGGACGGAGCGCGTCGGCCCGCGAGCGGCCACCACCGCGGTGCCGGGGTCGGCCGTCCGGAGCCTTTACCCGCCGGCCCGCCGAGGGGCGAACGATGGACGTCGACGTGCGTGCCGCCGGTCTGGGCTTCCTCGCGGCCGCGGTCGTGCTCGGCCTGCTGGTCGGCGTGGTGGGCACCGGCGAGGTGGTCGCGGCCTTCGCGGCCCTCGACGCCCGCTACCTCGCGCTCGTCGCCGCGGTGGGGCTCGGCTGGCTGGCGGCGTGGGGGATGGCACTCCGGACGGTGCTGGGCGCGCTCGGCGTCTCGACCACCCGCTTCCGTGCCGTCCTGCTCTACGCCAGTGCGGCGTTCGCGAACAACGTGACGCCGTTCGGACAGGCGGGCGGCGAGCCGTTCTCCGCACTGCTCATCTCTCGCTCGACGGGCAGCGCGTACGAGGACGGTCTCGCCGCCATCGCGAGCGTCGACACCCTCAACTTCGCGCCCAGCATCGCGCTCGCCCTCGTGGGCGTCGTCTACTACGTCACGCAGTTCGCCGCCGGGGGCCGGGACGTGCTGTACGTGACCGGCGTGGTCGTCGCGCTCGCGATCGTGGTCCCGTCACTCGTCTACGTGGCCTGGCGGTACCGCATGACAATCCGGGAGTTCGCGGTCCGGACGGTCGGTCCGGTGTTGCACACGGTCGGGCGCGTCCTCCCGCGGGTGAGCCCGCCCACGCCGCAGACGCTCCGCGAGCGCGTGACCGGCTTTTTCTCCTCGGTCGAGCGGGTCGCCGACGACCGGGGCCGCCTCGCGCTCGCGCTCGCGTACTCCACGGTGGGGTGGCTCTGCATGATCTCCGCGCTCGGGTTCACGCTCGTCGCCGTCGGGGGCGGCGGCGCGCACCTGTTCGCCGCGGCGCTCGTCGTGGTCCCGCTCGGCGGGCTCGCGAGTCTCACCCCGCTCCCCGGCGGTCTCGGCGGCGCGGAGTTCGCCATCGTCGTGCTCCTCGTTCCGATCACCGGGCTGTCGGCGGAGACGGCGACCGCCGCGGCGCTGGTGTTCCGCGGGGCGACGTACTGGCTGTCGACCGTGCTCGGCGGCGGCGCGGCGGCGTGGCTGGAGGGTGCGGGGCGGCGGCAGATGGCTGAGTTGTAGCGAGGGATGCGAGGCGCGCGCGAGGGTGTCGCGGCGCTCGCGCGCCGCGACCACGAGCGCGTGCCTCGAGACGGTCCGCGGGAGGGCCCGCAGGGCCCGACACGCGGACCGCGCGGTGCGGCCATCGGAGGGAGCGCGCCCACGGGCACAGGCAAGGCAAACCTGTCCGCTCGCGCCGCCCGATTCACGGGTCGGGTGTCGCTGCGCTCCACCTCCCCGTTCGGCCATCCGGCGGCACTCGCTACGGGGTTCGCCTTCCGGCGAACACGCTTGCTCGCGCCGCCCGGCTCGCGTGTCGTCGCTCCCTGCCGGTCGCTCCTCCCGCTCGTTCGTTCGGTGGCCCGAGCGTCGCGGTGCCGCGCAGCGGCACACGCTTGCTCGCGCCACCCGGCTCGCGTGTCGTCGCTCCCTGCCGGTCGCTCCTCCCGCTCGTTCGTTCGGCGGTCTCATTCGCGGTCGGCGCCGCCGACACGCTCCCTCCGACCACCCGCGCCTCACGGCTCGCTCGCTGGCGCTCGCTCACCGCTCGGCCATCCGGCGGCACGACCGGCACGGTGCCGCTTCGCGGCACACGCTTGCTCGCGCCGCCCGCGTAACGATGCCTTTATTCACGTCTCAGCACAACGCGAGTTCATGGTAACCCTCTACGACGCCCCGGCGGAGGAGCTCGTCGACGAGCTCGCCGCCCGGCTCGCGGAGCGCGATGCGGTCTCCGCGCCCGACTGGGCCACGTTCGCCAAGACGGGCGTCGACCGGGAGCTCCCGCCGGAGCAGGAGGACTGGTGGGAGCGCCGCGCCGCGAGCCTGCTGCGGAAGGTCGCGATCGACGGCCCGGTCGGCGTGCAGCGCCTGCGCTCCGAGTACGGCTCGAAGAAGCCCGGCTCCAACCGGTACCGCGTCGCGCCCCCGCGTTCCTCGCGGGGCAGCGGGAACGTCATCCGGACCTGCCTCCAGCAGCTCCAGGAGGAGGGCCTCGTCGAGGAGGCCGGCAGCGAGGGCCGCATCGCCAGCGACGAGGGCCGCAGCCTGCTCGACGAGACGGCCGGCGACGTCCTCCGCGACCTCGACCGCCCCGAACTCGAGCGCTACGTCTGACTCGGTGCCACGCGGCGCCGTGACTCCGCCGGTCCGGCCGCGACCGCCCGTCCGCCGGGACGGTCGTAACGGTTTTCCACACCCGTCCGCAATCTCCCACCACGATGAGTGACGCCGACGACGAGCGACTGGAGGAGCTCCGACAGGAGAAGATGGAGGAGTTGCGTGAGGAGGCGGGTGGCGAGGAGGCCGCGGCCGAGCAGGCCGAGGCACAGCAGGAGGCCGCCGACGCCCAGCGGAAGGCGATGCTCCGCCAGCACCTCACCGACGGGGCGCGCCAGCGGCTCAACACGGTGAAGATGTCGAAACCTGAGTTCGCCGAGCAGGCCGAGCAGCAGGTGCTCGCGCTGGCGCAGTCCGGCCGGGTCCAGGGGAAGATCACCGAGGAGCAGATGAAGAAGATCCTCAGCGAGCTCAAGCCCGACCAGCAGAGCTTCGACATCAAGCGCCGGTAGGGCGGTGCGGGTCGCCTGCCTGTTCAGCGGCGGCGTGGACTCCGCGCTCGCCGCGCTCCTCCTCGAGCCCTTCTGCGAGGTGGTCCTCGTTACGGGGAGCTTCGGTGTCACCGAATCCGGGGACACCGGGGCAGAGCCGGAGGGACACGCCGGGAGCGAGGCCGCACCCGCGGACCCGGCAGCGGCCGCGGCGACCGCTGCCGATGCCCTCGACCTCCCCCACCGGCGGGTGGCCCTCGACCCGGCCGTCGCCCGCTCGGCCGTCGAGACGATGGCCGCGGACGGCTACCCCCGAAACGGCATCCAGGCGGTCCACGAGCACGCCCTCGAGGTGGTCGCCGACGGCGCCGGCGAGCAGCGTGACGGGAGAGATGCCGGTGGCGCGAATCACGCCCCGGTCGACGCCGTCGCCGACGGCACCCGGCGGGACGACCGCGTCCCGACCGTCTCGCTGGCCGGCGCGCGCAGCCTCGAGGACCGCCACGGCGTCTCGTACCTCCGGCCGCTCGCGGGGATCGGGCGGCGCGCCGTCGACGCGCTCGCCGCGTCGGCCCTGACCGTCGAGCGAGGACCCTCCGAGCGACTCGCGACGGGGGACTACGAGACCGAACTCCGGGCGCTGCTCGCGGCCGAGCACGGGGCCGGCGCGGTCGAGGCCGTGTTCCCCGACCACGAGCAGAGCCGGGTGACCGGGAGGCGGTGAGCGGGGGCGACGCGGCGGTGCTGAACCGGAGCTGTGGCCACCGGCGTTGAAGGGACGGGCGCCCGTCGACGTGGCATGGTCCACCGCGCGTTCCGCCTGGCCTACGACGGGCGCGACTACCACGGCTACCAGCGCCAGCCGGACGTCCGGACCGTCGCGGGCGCGCTCTTCGACGCCCTCGACGCGCTCCTCGACGACCGGGTGGCCCACGACGACCCGCCGCCGGGGTACGTCGCGGCCGGGCGCACCGACGCCGGCGTGTCGGCGCTCGCCCAGACCGTCTCGCTCCGGGTCCCCGACTGGCTCGACCCGGGCGCGCTCTCGGCCGAACTGCCGGACGACGTCCGGGCGTGGGCGGCGGCCGACGTCCCGCCCGACTTCCACGCACGCCACGACGTCGAGCGGCGGAGCTACGACTACCGCCTGCACGCGCCGCGTGAGGAGAGCGGGCGGGAGAGGGCCGGCACCGGCGCGACGGCGAGCGAGGCGACGGTCCCCGGCCGTGGCCCGCTGATCGGTGACGCCGACCGGCCCCGCGCCGGCCCGCCCGTCGACGAGTCCCGGCTCCGGGCGGCGATGGAGCGGCTGGCCGGCGAGCACGACTTCCACAACCTCACGACCGACGAGTCCGGGACGGTGCGCCGTCTCGACACGTCGGTCCACCTGGAGGGGTCGTTCCTCCGCCTGCGGTTCACCGCGCGGGGGTTCCCGCGACAGCTGGTGCGGCGAGCGGTGGCCCTGGCGAGTGCGGTGGCGACGCGCGAGCGCGACCCCGCGGCGGTCGACCGGGCGCTCGCCCCGGAGCCGCTGCCCGGTCCCGAGGGCGTCGCTCCCGCACCCCCGGCGCCGCTGGTGCTCGCGGACGTTGCGTACGACGGCCCGACGTTCGAGACGGACCCGGACGCGGCCGCCGAGGCGCGGGCGGCCTTCGCCGGACGTCGCGTCGCGGCGGCCAGTCGGGCGCGCGTGATCGGCCGACTCGAACGCGGTGTCGGCTCGGACGGCGCTGGGGTATCCGGCCATGGCGGCGGGGGAGACCACTAGTGCCGAGCGAACGTTTAACAGCGAGACCGCCGTCCGCGTTGCCATGAGCAGCGTCCCGGAACGCGGCGAGATCGCCGAGGAGTACAAGTGGGACCTGGAGAGCGTCTTCGAGAGCGACGAGGCGTGGGAGGCGGCGTACGAGGACGTCGAGGAGCGGCTGTCAGAGCTCGAGGCCTACGAGGGGCGCGCCGTCGACGACGGCGAGACGCTGCTCGCGGCGCTCGAACGCAGAGACGAGCTGATGCGCGAGGTGTCGATGGTTTCCGCGTACGCGCGCATGCGTTCCCACGAGGACACGCGCGACCAGGAGTACCAGGCGATGGCGGCGCGGGGACGCTCGCTGGCGGCCGACGCGTCGAGCGTCGCGAGCTTCCTCGAACCGGAGATACAGTCGCTCTCCCGCGACGACCTCGCCGACCTCCTCGAGGCGGAGCCGGGCCTCGAGCCCTACGAGCACCACCTCGAGGACGTGCTGCGGATGAAACCCCACACCCGCTCGACGGAGGTCGAGGCGCTCCTCTCCGACCTGAGCGAGGTCCTCGGCGCGCCACACGACATCTACTCGATGCTGACCGACGCCGACATGACCTTCCCGACGGTGACCGACCCGGAGGGCGAGGAGGTCGAGATCTCGCAGTCGAACTTCACGACGCTGTTGAAGGATCCGGATCGCGAGTTCCGCCGGGACGTCCACGAGGCCTTCTACGAGGAGCTGGGGAGCGTGCGCAACACCGTCGGCGCGTCGCTGAAGAACAGCGTGAAGGCGGAGGTGAAACTCGCCCGGGCGCGGAACTACGAGACCGCGCGGGCGAAGGCGCTGGACGGCCCGAACGTCCCCGAGACGGTGTACGACACGCTCGTCGACACGGTCCGGGACAACCTCGACGCCCTCCACCGCCACGCGGAGCTGAAGCGGCGGGCCCTCGGCGTCGACGAGCTCGAGATGTGGGACCTCTACACGCCGATCACCGAGACCGAGAGCCCCGAGGTGAGCTACGAGCAGGCCGGCGAGTGGGTGGTCGAGGCGGTCGCGCCCCTCGGCGAGGCGTACGCCGAGCGGGTCGAGCGCGGCCTCGAGGAGCGGTGGGTCGACGTCTACGAGAACCGCGGGAAGCGCTCGGGGGCGTACTCCGGTGGCACCTACGACACCCAGCCGTTCATCCTGATGAACTGGCAGGACGACATCACCTCGATGTACACCCTGGCCCACGAGCTGGGTCACTCGATGCACTCCGAGCTGACGAGCGAGGCCCAGCCGTACGTCTACGCCGACTACGAGATCTTCGTCGCGGAGGTGGCCTCGACCGTGAACGAGACGCTCCTCACCGACCACCTCCTCGCGACGGTCGACGACGAGCAGTTCCGCCGCCACGTGCTCAACGAATACGTCGAGCGCATCCGGTCGACGCTGTTCCGCCAGACCATGTTCGCGGACTTCGAGCACGCCATCCACGGGCTCGAGGAGGAGGGCGAGGCGCTCACCCCCGACCGCCTCGACGAGCTGTACAGAGAGCGGAAGGAAGCCTTCTACGAGCCCGCCCACCTCGACGACCACATCGCTCGCGAGTGGATGCGCATCCCGCACTTCTACTACGGCTACTACGTCTACCAGTACG
>JBDGTC010000033.1:202-13375 GCA_042217215.1 Halobacteriaceae archaeon | reverse complement strand
CGCTGGAGACGCTGCGGAACATCGAGTCGACCTACGGCGCCAAGGCCGACCTCGAGGGCGACGGCGAGGACGCGTCGACGTAGTCCGACCGCCGCTCGCGGTCGACCCGGCTGCGGTCTTTGTACTCGTGTCACGTACTTTGTGGTAGCCTCACCGCAACCCGGAAACCCCGCTAGCGACGTTCTGACGCCCCTGAGGGAACGTGTCGTCGCCCGACGGTCAGGAACGTCGACCGTCGAACTATCGATACGACAAACTATGAAAAAGACCCTTATGTTACTCTGCCAAATTGAGGAACATGGCACTGAACCGCGAGGCCGCTGGGGCTATCGTCGTCGCGCTCCTGGCCGTGCTCGGCGTCGGGCTGATCGCCGCGACCATCACGACGACCTACACGACGCCGCTCTCCCCCGAGGGAGCCGGGGGCGGCGGGGGAGGCAACATCTACACGGGTCCGGGCGACGGCGGCGACCGGCCCGGGTCCCCCGGGAACACGACCGGTGACCCCGACCCGAACCGGTCCGAGCCGGTGAACATCCCCTCGATCTGCGTGCCCATCCTGACCGAGCCGGGGGTGATTCTCGGCGTCGTGGCTGCGTTCACGCTCGTCGTGGCGGTGTCGTACCGGCAGTTCGAGCTGTTGGGCGCGGCGTTCACCATCTACCTCGTCGGTCTGCCCGTGACGCTGGGGTACGCACTCGCGACGCAGTGCCCCCAGCAGGGCGGCGGCGGGCTGGAAGACGTCCTCCGAGACCCCGTGGGCCCATTCCAGCCCGGGCCCGGGAGCGGCGGGGCAGCGTCGATGCCGCCGTCGCTCGTCGTCGCGCTGTTCGGCCTCGCGGGCGTGGGAGCGGTCGTGATGTTGCTCTCGGCCTCCGGCGACGAGACCGTCGAGCCGGTACCGTCTGTGGACGACGGAGCGGGCGCACCGGACCTCTCGCAGTTTGCCGCCGCGGCCGGTGAGGCCGCCGACCGCATCGCGGCGAACCAGGCGAGCGTCGACAACGCGGTGTACCGCGCGTGGGCCGAGATGACCGCCCTGCTCGACGTGGGGGAGGGGGCCGAGGCACGCGCGACGACCTCTGGCGAGTTCGCGGAGGCCGCGGTCGACGCCGGACTGGCCGCGGACGACGTCGAGCGGCTCACCCGGCTGTTCGAGGAGGTCCGGTACGGGTCGATGGATCCCGCGCCCCGGGAGGAGCTGGCACTCGAGACCTTGCGCGCCATCGAATCGGCGTACGGCGACGGGTCGGACCCGGCCGAGGGCGGTGCCGACGCGACCGACGACGCCGACGACGCGGCCGACGACCCGGACGGCCCGGACGACGCGCCCTGACGGGACGCGAGGACGACCGCGGCGACGAACCCGTCCCTTCAATGCTCTCGACCACCGACCACCGCCATGACCGAGGACGCACGCGAGGAGTTCGACCCGGACCCGCTGGGTCACGCGCGGGTGCGCGGGAGCATGACAGTGGGTGACCTCGCCGACGCCTACGGCGAGGCAGGGATGGGCGCAGCGGCGCTCGCCGACGCCGTCGACGTGACGGCGGAGATGTTCGCCCGCGAGGACACCACCGTCCTGCTGGGGCTCGCCGGGGCGATGGTCCCCGGCGGCCAGCGCGCCGTGGTGGCGGACCTGATCGCCGACGGGTACGTCGACGCGCTCGTGACCACGGGCGCGAACCTGACACACGACGCCATCGAGGCCATCGGCGGTCACCACCACCACGGCCGGGCGACGCCGGAGGGCCCCCACGCCGGCAGAGACGGTGGGGACGAGGGGAAGGGCGACGCGACCGGAGCGTTCGCCGGTGACGCGGCCGGTTCGAGCCCGAGCGACGCCCGCCGCGCCCACGACGAGCGCCTGCGCGAGGAGGGCGTCGACCGCATCTACAACGTCTACCTCCCGCAGGAGCACTTCGCCGACCTCGAGGCCCACCTCCGGGAGCGGGTGTTCCCCGCGCTCGACGGGCGGGTCTCCATCGCCGAACTGACCAGGGAGCTGGGCCGCCAGAACGCCCGCTACAACCGCAGCCACGACGTCGACGGCCGGCCCGGCGTCGCGGCGGCCGCCGCCGAGGCGAACGTGCCGGTGTACTGCCCCGCGGTCCAGGACTCGGTGCTGGGCCTGCAGGCGTGGCTCTACGCGCAGACCAGCGACTTCGGGCTCGACGCGCTCGCCGACATGACGCCGCTGTCGGACATGGTCCACGACGCGGAGCGGACCGGCTCGCTCCTGGTCGGCGGCGGCGTCCCGAAGAACTACGTCCTGCAGGCGATGCTCGTCTCCCCGACGGCGTACGACCTCGCGGTGCAGCTGACGACCGACCCGGAGCACACCGGCGGGCTCTCGGGGGCGACCCTCGACGAGGCCCGCTCGTGGGGCAAACTCGAGCCCGACGCCCGCAACGCCACCGTCGTCGGCGACGCGACGATCACCTTCCCGCTCCTGGTCGCCGCCGCGCGCGAGACCGTCGAGTCGTAGCGCGACAGCGGGCGCCGGCGTCGGCGCTCAGTCCGGGGCTCCGCCCTCGCCGTCCAGCTCGGCCTCCACCTCGGCGATCTTCTCGGTCAGCAGCGGGACGAACGCCCCGATGTCGGTCACCATCCCGATGGCCTGGGCGCTCCCGCGGTCGAGGAGCTGGGTCACGGTGGCGGGGTTGATGTCGACGCAGACGGTCCGCGTCGTCGAGGGGAGGCAGTTCCCGACGGCGACGGAGTGGAGCAGCGTCGAGAGCATGAGCACGAGATCGGCGCGCTGGGCCTGCTCGCGGATCGCCGCCTGGGCCTCGACGGTGTCGGTGATGGTGTCGGGCAGGGGCCCGTCGTCGCGGATCGACCCCGCGAGGACGTAGGGCACGTCGTTCTCGACGCACTCGTACATCACGCCGTTCGTGACGAGCCCGTCCGCCACGGCGGCCTCGATGCCGCCGGCGCGGATGACCTCGCTGATGGCGTAGATGTGGTGCTTGTGGCCCTTCCGCGGGTGCTCGAGCGTCTCGACGTTCATCCCGAGGGAGGTGCCGTACAGTCCCCGCTCGACGTCGTGGACGGCGAAGCCGTTGCCCGCCGAGAGCTCGTCGACGTACCCCTCGCGGACCAGCGCCGCGAAGTCCTCGCCGGCGCCGGAGTGAATGAGCGCGGGCCCGGCGACGGCGAGCACGGTGCCGCCCTCGCGCTGGGTCTCGACGAGCACCTCCGCGACCTCGCGGATGAGCGACTCCGAGGGGCGCTCCGCGGAGACGCCGCCGCGCATGAACCCGAACGGACCCGAGGCGTCCCGCGGCCGCTCGGGCGGCTGGACCCGGATGCCGGCCTCGCCCGTGACGACCATGTCGCCCTCCTCGACGGCGTTGAGCACCTTCGTCACCGCGCGCGGGCCGACCCCGCCCGCCTCGTCCTCCGCGTCCTCCTCGAGGACGATGGCGCAGTCCATCTCGACGCCCTCGACGGTGACCCACTCGCCGTCGTGGCGGACGAACGTCGGGTGGTTCGTCGTCGAGTAGAAGCCCGGCGGGACGACCTGGTCGGCCGGGGCCGGCTCGATGGACGCGTCGACGGGGTCAGAGAGGTTGGCGCCGTTCTGGTGCAGCTCGTGGAGAATCTCGCGGAGGGTGTCTTCGTCGTCGGCGCTCACGGCCATGCGGCAGTAGGAGGGCTCGTCCTTCCGGGTCCCGACGTCGAACTGCTCGACCTCGAAGGAGCCGCCCATGTCCATCACGACCCCGAAGCATCGCTGCATCATCCCGGAGTCGATGATGTGACCGGAGAGCTCGACGGTCCGCGTTGGCATACTGGCGGCGAGGGGCGATGGTGCTAAGAGTGTGGTGGTGTGCGAGGCGCGCGAGGCGCGCGAGGCGCGAACGGCGGAGCCGTGAGCGCCTCGAGACGCGCAGCGGGAGGCGCTCGCGCACGCGAGCGCCGACACGCGAGCAATGGTGCGGGAGATGGGCGCGCCGTCGCTCGCAGCTTCACCGTTCGCCCGTACCGAGACGCTCGCGTCTCGCGTTCCGCTCCCTCCGACCGCCCGCATCCGCGGGCCGCGTGTCGGCCTCCCTACTCGCGGCTCGCTCCGCTCACCGCTCGCTCGTCCAGGGGCCTCCTTGCAGTCGGCCCCGCGCCGTTCGGCCTCCCGCGGCCCGTCTGGCGGTCTCGCTGCGCGGTCGGCGGGCGCTGCCCGCCGACGGGCGGTCGGCTTCGCCGACCGCCGATAACGTGGCGGCGAAGCCGCCACGCGACGCTTGCTCCGACCGCCCTTGCTCCGACCGCCCGCGCTCACGGCTCGCTCGCTGGCGCTCGCTCACCGTTCGCGTGTTCGGCGGTCTCGGTCGCGATCGGCCTCGCGGCCGACCCGCTCCCTCCGACCGCCCTATTCGGGGTAGATCTCGTACTCCCGCTCGATGGCGTCGATGCGCTCGACCTCGGCCTCGGTCAGATCGAGTTCGGTCGCCGCGAAGTTGCTCTCCTGGTGCTCGCGGCTGCTCGCCTTCGGGATGGGGTGGACGCCCTTCTCGAGGAGCCACGCGAGCGAGACCTGCTCCGGGGTCGCGCCGTGGGCCTCCGCAACCTCGACGACGGCGTCTATCTCGTGGGCGCGGGCGCTCGCGAGCGGCGAGTACGCCACGACGTGCGTGTCGTGCTCGCGGGCCTCGGCGACCAGCTCGGGGGTGTAGTAGAGGGGGTGCAGCTCGATCTGGTGGGCGAACACCGGGGCGTCGAGGTGCTCGCGGGCCTCCGCCATCTCCGCGACCGTGAAGTTCGAGAGGCCGACGTGTCTGATGTCGCCGCGCTCTCTGAGCAGGTCGAACGCCGCGAGCGTCTCCTCGGGGTCGTACTCCGCGACGGGCCGGTGGACGTACAGGAGGTCGATGGTGTCCAGGCCCAGCCGCTCTTTGGACTCCTCGGTGGCCGCGAGGACGGCGTCGTACTCGAGGGTGTCGTACCAGAGCTTCGTCGCGACGAACAGGTCCTCGCGGGGGACGTCACTCGCTTCGATGCCCTCGCCGACGGCGGCCTCGTTGCCGTACAGCTGTGCGGTGTCGAGGTGGCGGTATCCCACCTCGATGCCGGTCGTGATGGGTTCGGGCTCCTCGATGCCCATCGTGCCGAGGCCGATGGGTGGCAGTGTCTCCATGGCCGTCCCGGCCGCCGCGAGCGCCCTAAGTGTGTCTGTCGGTGGCTGCCGCGACGTGTGGCCGTCCGGTCCCGGAGACCGCTCTGCCGTCCCACAGGACCGTCCGACGACTCCGCCGGCTGAACCGGCCGCGGACGGCCCGCTCGCGGCCGCTGAAGTAGTTAGGTCCGGAGAACCACTCAGACGAGTAGACTAGGTGACCCGTACTTGGCCGTACCTCTCGGAGGACGGGTATGGCAACGAGGCGCACGTCGTCGATGCACCTGATCGCACAGTTCGGCACGCTGTTTCTCCTCCTGATGCTGTTCGTGTCGATGCTGCTCGTGCTGTTCGCCCTCTGAGGCGGCCCGGGCACCGGTTCGATTACGTGACGGGCGACCCTTGGGCCCCTTCGGGCAGGAGGAGCAACAGGAGCCCCGCCGCGAGGCCGAGACTCCAGACCACCTCCGCGAGGGCGACCCCGGGCACGAGGACGCCGGCGAGGAGGCCGCCGATCGCCCCGCCGAGGGCCACCCCCGCCGTTGCGGCGACTCCCCGCTCGAGGCCAAGGGTGGCGACGCCGGCGGTCTCCACGAGGAAGAACCCCACGGCGAGTGGGGCGTGGAGGGCGGTGCCCTCGGGGAACAGACCGACCCCTGCGAGCAGCGCGAACCCCGCTGCCGCGAGCACCCGACCCCTCGACGGGGCGAGCTGGGCTGCCCCGAGGAGGCCCAGCACCCCCGCCAGCACCAGCGAGGCGTTGAACACCCAGGCGTGATCGACGCCGACGGCGCCGAGGTCCGAGAGGGCGTGCCCGGTAATCGACCACCACGTCCCGTGGATCAGGGCCGCGGCGGCGATGCCGACGGTGGCGGTGAGCACGGACGCCGCGACGTACGCGAGGGCGGCGTCGTCGCCGGTCCGGCGACGCAGGGTCATCGACGCGAGAGCGGCGCCGGACGCGGACCGTCGAAGGTGGCCGGTTCGCGGCCCCCGGAGCCCCCGAGCGGCGGGCGGAACGCCTCGCGCACGGTCTCCACGGCGTCGGCGACCGCGTCGTGGGCCGCGAGGTACCGACCGCTCACCTGGCTCTTGAGGGCCTTCGCCGCCGCGCCGGTGAACGCCGTCGGTCCGGCCTGGGCCACGGCGCCGTCGCCGATGGACACGAGCCACCCGCTCGCGTCGTACGCGAACCCCTCGAGGTGGGCCTCGCCGCCGTCCGCGGTGGCGACCGACGCCGCGTTGCGGGCGGCGGGACCGGCGGCGCAGGTCGCGGCCCGCGCCGTGGCCGGGACCGGCTCTCCACCGTCGTCGACCACGCGCGCCGCGTCGCCGAGCGCGAACGTTCGGCCCGCGGGGTCAGCGCCCCACGCGAGCGTGGCGTCGACCGCGGCCCGCTCGCCGTCGAGCGCCGCCGGGCCGGTGGCACCCGTCTCGAGCACCACCGGGCCGCAGTCGATGTGCGTGCCGTCCGAGAGCCGGACGCCGTCGGGGGTCGCGGCGACCACCTCGCTGTCGGGGCGGACGGTCACGCCGCGCGTGCGCAGCTCGCGGCGGACGGCGATGCGGAACTCCCGCGGGAACCCCGGCGCGACCGTGCGCTCGGCCTCGAGGAGGTACACGTCGACGCCCGCGTCTCGCTCCCGGGCGAGCGCGGCCAGTTCGGCTGCCACCTCGACCCCGGCGAGGCCACCGCCGACCACCGCGACCCGGCCGCCATCGGGGTCCGCTGCCAGCGCCTCGAATCGCTCACGGAGGCGGGCGACGTCCTCGAGGGTCGTCAGCGTCGTCGCGTGCGCCGTGGCGCCCGCGACGTCGCCCGTGTCGGGGCGCGCCCCGAGACACACCACCCCGACGTCGTAGGCCATCGTCTCGGGGGTCTGCCCGGGGTCGGCCCGGTCGGCGAGGTGGACCTCGTGGCGTCGCGGGTCGACCCCGGTCACCCTCGCGCGGTGGAGCGTCGGCCCCTCGAGGAGGTCGGCCAGCGGGAGCCGCAGCGTCGCGGCGAGGGCCGGGCGCCTGAGCGCGCGGTGCAGGAGGTGCGAGACGACGTGCTCGCCGTCCTCGTCCACTACGTGCACCTCGGCGTCGCGCGGGAGCTCGCGCGCGAGGTCCCCCGCGACGAGCAGACCGGCGTACCCGCCGCCGAGGACGACCACCCGGGTGCTCATACGCGGAGCCACGGGACGACGTGGCAAAAACGTATCCAACGGGTTGAATAAGTGTGCCGTCCCCACGGCGACCGACACCGCACTGGCTCGCGGCGGGGCCTCAGAACAGCGCCTCGTCACCGTCGATGACCCGCGCGGGGCCCCCGACCCGCCACCGACGGGTCTCGACGCCGCAGTCGGCGACGGCCTCGGCCACCCTGTCGACGTGGGCGTCGGTGGTGTTGACGTACACGGTGGCGCCGGTGTCGACCGAGAAGTAGGCGGGGACGCCGTCCTCGCGGAGGTCCCGGACCGTCTCGAACACGGCGAGGGTCTCGGGTTTCCAGTAGACCCACGCGGCGGGGCCTGTCATCGTTGTCGCAGCGAGCGAGAGCGTGTCCCGCTCGGCGATGTCGCCGACCCGCTCCAGGTCGCCAGCGCGAATCGCGTCGCGCGCCCGCTGCAGTTCGCCGTGGACGTGGGCGAGTCGCGCCTCCCACATGTGGCTCTCCTCGGCCTCGTCGTGGGCGGCCTGGGTCTCCTTGTACGCGGGGACGAGACCGACGACGACGCGCATGTCTGCGAGGTCCCCTCCGGGGTCGAGGCGGTAGGCGCGGCAGTCCTCGTCGTTGACGCCGGCGCGGAGGTCCGCGAAGCCGCCGGCGACCGCCCGAGCCGCCGACGCGGAGCCCCGCCGCGCGATGGCCGAGAGCTCGGGGTGTGACAGCTCGAGGTCCGCGGCCGCGGCCGCGGCGACCGCCGCCGCGGCGAACCCCGAGGCCGAGGAGCCAAGCCCCACGTTCGTGGGGAAGGAGTTCTCGCTCTCGAGGCGGACCCGCGTGTCGAGGCCGGCCAGGTCTCGCACCCGGTCCACCACCGACCGGATGCGGTCGGCACCGGTCCCGGTCACGACCTCGCCGTCCACGACGTAGTGGTCCGACTCGCGGTCGGAGTCGAAGGCGGCGGTCGTCGTGGTCGCGGAGGGCGCGGTGCAGACGCTGATGCTGTCGTGGTAAGGGTAGCGCAGGTCGTGGTCGCGCATCCCGTGGTACTTGACCAGCCCCTGGATGGGGTGGGCCCGCGCGGTCGCCTTCATGCCCCGACGCGCGCCCACCACCTGCATAAACCTCCGGGAACCCACTTTTCCTCGTCGGGTTCGCCTGCGGCGGACCACTCCTCGCAAAAACGTGGGGTCGCTCGCGGTGAACGCCTCCCCCGCTCGACGATGCAGCGGATGCGCCACGGCGGATGGCCACGAACCGAACGCTACAACCCAGCCCGGGGTCATCCACGTCCATGGGCACGCCGCTGACGCCGCGGGCCGCGCAGGTCGAGGAGGTGGTCGAGCGGTTGCGGGAGCGCTACCCCGAGCCGGAGATCTCCCTCGAGTTCTCCGACCGCTGGGAGCTACTCGTCGCCGTGGTGCTCTCCGCGCAGTGCACCGACGAGCGCGTCAACCAGGAGACGCCGGCCCTGTTCGAGACCTACGACGGCGTCGAGGCCGTCGCCGAGGCCGACGTCGACGAGGTCGCGGAGGTCATCGGCTCCATCACCTACCCCAACCAGAAGGCGGGCTACCTCGTCGGGGCCGCCCGGACCATCCGCGAGGAGCACGACGGACGCGTGCCGGACACGATGGCCGAGTTGACGGACCTCCCCGGCGTCGGTCGCAAGACGGCGAACGTCGTGCTCCAGCACGGTCACGACCTCGTGGAGGGCATCGTCGTCGACACCCACGTCCAGCGCCTCTCCCGTCGCCTCGGCCTCACCGAGGAGGAGCGTCCGGACGCCATCGAGCGCGACCTCCAGCCCGTCGTCCCCGAGGACGTCTGGCAGGAGTTCACCCACTGGCTCATCAGCCACGGTCGGGACACCTGCACCGCGCGCTCGCCCGACTGCGCCGACTGCGTCCTGGAGGACATCTGTCCCTCCTCCCGGCTCGAGCACGACGTCGACCTCGCGGACGGCGAGCCGTGGTGAAACCGTTCCCGGCCCGGACTACACCACCGGGACGTCGTAGAGGTTGACGTACCGGACCATGCCGATGACCCACGCCACGACCCAGCAGGCGACGTAGCCCGCGACACCGACCCGGAGGCGGCGGCGCCAGTCGGCCATGTTCTCGTGGAGGTCGTTCAGGTCCCGCTCGGGGTCGGGGTCGCGGTAGAGGTCGTGGGTCCACTTCACCTGGAAGATGCGCACGATACCGGTCAGCGCGAAGGTGAGCAGCGCGTAGGCCTGCAGGCCGAAGAAGGCGTGCAGAACCGCGAGGCCGCCGAACTGTCCGCCGAGGAGTCGGGGGACCATCCACCCGGCGACGGGGACCGTCGTGAGGACGAGCCCCGTCCCGACGACCTGGAGGTGGTAGACCAGCACGTCCCAGGTCACGACGTCGGCGTACAGGACGATGGCCGCGCCGTAGAGGTAGAACGGCAGGGAGGCCGTGACCGCGACGGCAGCGAGCGTGCCCCACGTGGCCGGATCCATTCCCCGGCGGTTCACGGGAGGGTGCCGTAAGTCGTGCGATTCGGCGGTGGCGTCGCCCCCAGCCGGTGCCGACGGGACGCGCCGCCTGCGGTGCTCACCCGATGGCAGTACACGTTTACCCCTGGAGACCGGAGCGCTCGACCATGACCGACGGGCGCCCGCGCGAGGGCGACGGCGAGGCGGGGAGTGCCGACGCCGCCGACGCCGACGCTGGCGCCGGGGGCGACGCCCCCTCGGTGGACGACGCCGGTCCGTCGACCGACGGCGAGCGCGAACGACCGTCCCTCGACGCGGTCACCGAGGACTACGACTTCGAGGACTTCGGCCCGGCCGACATGGACGAGATGACGGCCGCGGAGTGGGAAGTGGCCTTCGACCCCGACAGCTGGGTCACCGGACCGGAACTGCTCGACCGGGTGGAGCGTGACCTCGCGGCGCGCATCGAGCGCCGCGACGTGTTCGCCGTCGTCGAGCGGGAGACCCGCGACGAGGTCGTCGACGACGCGGGGGACTCCGCATCCACCGGCGCCGAGGAGCGCCTCGTCGCCTACGCCGACGAGGGCTACGCCGCGGTGTACGAGGATGGCAGCGTCGAGGGCGAGGGCACCGTCCTCCGGGACGTGAAGCCGAGCGTGGCCCTCTGCTCGATGCCCGACTACGAGGTGCCCGAGCCGGCCGGCGACGGCACGCTCCCCGACCCCGAGGCCGTCGAGACCGGCGGCGGCGAACTCGGCAACCTCGTGTTGCTCACCGTCGGGGGCGTCCAGGTGCTCGCCGGAGTGGTGCTCCTCGTCGCGTGGGTCGTGCGCTCGCTGCCCATCCTCGCGCTGGTCTTCGCGCTCCTCTTCCTGGGGGTCGGGGCCTTCCTGGTCGTGGTGGTCGCGAACGCGCGCCTCGCTGCCCGGTTCCGCTCGTCGGAGTACCGCGACCGTCTGCGGTCGGTCGGCGCGGGCGGGGCCGGCGGGGCGGTTGACGGGGGGACCGGCGGCGAGAACGGCGGGACGACCGGAGCGGCGACGACCGCCGGGGGCGAAACCGAGGACGTCCGCACCGACGAGTGACGTCCACCGGGTGGCCCCGCCGACGGCCGGGCGCTCGGCCCGGACGACCGAACACGTTCCGCGCACACTTCGCCGGGCGGAAACCGCCTCGTCAGGCCCGCTGCGACGCGGCGACGACTGCGGGACGGGACGGCCATCGGTGGGTTTATGCCCGTCCCAGACCCAGCCGCCGATACATGAAGCGGCGGGACTTCCTGAGAGCGGCCAGCGGTGGCGCGGCGGTGTCGGCGACGGCCGGCGCCGCACAGGCCACGGCACCCCCGGACTCGGGAGCGCTGCCGGCACGGGAGTCCGGCACGACGGCGTCGAACGCCAGCACCACGACCGCCCCGGCGGCCCCCAACGGCACCGCGACACCGAACGGCACCGCCGCACCGAACGGGTCGGGCGAGCCGACCACGGCGGCGCCGAGCGGCACCACCCACACGGTCGAGATGGGGTCGACCTCGTTCAACCCGAGTTCCATCACCATCGCGCCTGGCGACACGGTGAAGTGGTCGAACACGAGCAGTCTGGGTCACACGGTGACGGCCTACGGGGACAAGATCCCGGAGGGGGCGGCGTACTTCGCGTCCGGGGGCTTCGACTCCGAGCAGGCCGCTCGCGACGCGTACGCGAGTGGCGACCCTTCCACGGGGTTCATCCCGCCCGGAGAGACCTACACGCACACGTTCACGACGACAGGCACCTACGAGTACTTCTGCATCCCCCACGAGGCGGCCGGGATGAAGGGGACCGTGGAGGTCGTCGAGGGCGGCGGCGGAGATGGAGGCGGTGGCGGCCACGGGGCGCTCTCGCCTCACGAGATGGGCGTGCCGTTCCAGGCCCACTTCGTCGGCATCGCGACGGTGCTGATGATGCTCGTCTCGCTGGTCTACACGTTCTTCGTGGTGAAGTACGGCAGCTCACCGCACGCGAGTTCACCCAACAGGAGGGACTGATATGTCGACGAAAGGCTCAACGTACGGCGACATCCACCGCTACGAACCGGCCCCCGAGCGCACCGTGGCGGCCATCGCCATCGTGTTGCTCACGGTGCTCGAGGTGATCTGCATCGGACTGTTCGTCTACGGGCTGGTGGCCGGGCTGGGTATCGACCCCATCGGGAACATGTACCTCGGCTTCCTCCTCGCGGTCATCTTCATCGACCTCGCCTTCATCCTCCTCCTCTACCGGAAGGAGTTCCTCCCCGACGTGGTCATCGTGAAGAAGCGCCGGCGGAAGTGGGAGGACCTCTACGTCCGCGAGGAGATGGTCGAGGGCGGGAACGCACTCGGCGAGGCCGTCGAGCAGTTCAAGCACGCCGTCTACCCCTACTACGAGAAATAATGTCAGACAAGTACCCCCCAGAGTCCGGTCGGCGTCGGTTCGTGAAGGGCGTCGTCGGGAGCGCGAGCCTCGCCGGCGTCGGAACCGTCGGTGCGTCCAGCGTCGACCTCCTCACGAGTCCGACGGGCGCGGGCGGCGGCCCGACGACGTTCATGGGCATCGAGAACACCGCGGGGCCCGCCCCCCGCGCGATGCCCATGTTGCCCATCGAGATCGACGACGAGGGTTACCTCAAGGGTCGCTACCCGGACACGAAGGAGGTCACGAAACAGGGCCGCACCGTCACCATCGCCGAGGAGGAACTCGGCGGCGTGACCTACAGCATCGAGTGGTTCCAGTACTGCGGCGTCCAGGGCTACCAGGGTCTCCAGCCCTCCTACGACGGCGACAACTACCTCCGCTACGGCAGCGACGCGCCGTACACCTGGCAGCAGGAGGAGGTCTCGCCGGGCGACCGCGCCAACATCCGGGACTTCGCCAACTACGAGACCTGGGGTAACGAGTACGGCGAGGACGGCCTGGGCAAGCCAGCCACGCTGACCTGGCGCTCGGACGGCACCGAGAACACCATCCCGGTGCAGGTGCTCCGCAGCACGCTGGTCCAGCAGGCCGTCGACGAGGGTAATCAGTGGCTCGAGGCCGCGACCAGCCGTGGCGTGATGGCGTGGCTCAACAAGTGCACCCACTTCTGCTGTGTCCCGGGGTTCAAGACGGCGACCTACGGGAACGCCGAAGACCGGGTGTACTGCCCCTGCCACCAGTCCATCTACAACCCGTTCAGCATCGTCGAGGGATCGTTCATCGCGTTCCCGCGGCCGGAGGACTGACTGATGAGCGTGAAACCCTCGGAGGACGCGGACCCGGCCGGCTGGCTCGAGGACCAGGACCTGACCACGGTCGAGCGCACCTTCCTGGTGACGCTGATGTGGATGGACCGCCGGCTCCGGCTCGTCGACTACCTCGAGCTGCTGGAGGGGATGTACTACCGCTGGAACCTCCAGATGCCGAAGAGCCACACCGAGCAGTACAA
>JBDGTC010000033.1:0-192 GCA_042217215.1 Halobacteriaceae archaeon | reverse complement strand
CGGAGGACTGACAGATGAGCGTGAAACCATCCGAGGACGCGGACCCGGCCGGCTGGCTCGAGGACCAGGACCTGACCGCCGTCGAGCGTACCTTCCTGGTGACGCTGATGTGGATGGACCGGCGGCTCCGGCTCGTGGACTACCTCGAGCTGCTGGAGGGGATGTACTACCGCTGGAACCTCCAGATGCCGA
>JBDGTC010000055.1:0-13397 GCA_042217215.1 Halobacteriaceae archaeon | reverse complement strand
GCGGTGCGAGGAGCGGGGCCGCCGCACCGTCGCCCCCGACGACGTGGACGCGCGCGCCGCGGTGTGGGCGGGCGGTGCCGGTGCCGCCCGCCGTCTCACCGTCCTCCGCGCCAGCGTCGCCTGGCGAACCGTCCTCGCCGGGCCCGTCGACGGGCGGGAGCGCCGTCACCAGCGGCGACCCGGTGGCCGGGTCGCGGGTGACCGACACCGGACCGCCGAAGGCGTCGCCGAGGACGTCGGGGTCGAGCACGTCGGCGGGGGCCCCGACGCGCCGGACCCGGCCGTCGGCGAGGAGGGCGAGCCGGTCACAGAAGCGCGCGGCGAGGTTGAGGTCGTGGATGGCGGCGACCACTGTGTGGCCGTCGTCGGCGAGGTCGGACGCGAGCGAGAGCGTCCGGACGGCGTGGGCCACGTCGAGGCTCGCGGTCGGTTCGTCGAGGAGGGTCACGGGCGCGTCCTGTGCGACGGCGCGCGCGAGCAGGACGCGCTGGCGCTCACCGCCGCTGACGGCGGTCACCGGCCGGTCGGCGAAGCGCGCGACGCCGGTGCGTGCCATCGCGGCCGCGACGCGCTCGCCGTCGTCGTCGCGGAGCGCGAGCCGGCTGCGGTGGGGGTGCCGGCCCATCGCCACCGCCTCGCGGACGGTGAACTCGAAGGAGAGGGTGGTCCGCTGGGGCACCGTCGCGACGCGGCGGCCACGCTCGCGCGCGCCGAGGGCGGTCACGTCGTCGCCTGCCACGGTCACGGTCCCGCTAGCGGGCGAGAGCGTGCCGTTCACCGCCCGGAGGAGCGTGGTCTTCCCCGCACCGTTCGGCCCGACGACGCCGAGGAGCTCGCCGGGGTGCGCACGCAGGACGACGCCGTCGAGGACGCGTGCGTCGCCGCGGTCGACGGCGAGGTCGGTCACCGCGACGCTACCGCGCTCGTCCGGGTCGGCGGGCGGCGTCTCGCCGCTCACAGCTCGTGCACCTCCCGGCGGCGGAGCAGGTAGAGGAAGAACGGCGCGCCCACGAACGCCGTCACGACGCCGACGGGCAGCCCCTGTGCGGCGCTGCGCGCGACGGTGTCGGCGGCCACCAGGAACGCGCCGCCGGCGAGCGCGCTCGCGGGGAGCAGCACGCGGTGGTCGGGCCCGACGAGCAGGCGGACCACGTGGGGGACGACGAGGCCGACGAAGCCCACGACGCCGACGAAGGCGACGGCAGCGCCGGTCACGACGGCCGAGACGGCGAGCAGACGGCGCCGCGTCGCCGGCACGGCGACGCCGAGCGTGGCCGCGTCGGTCTCGCCGAGGAGGAGCACGTTGAGATCGCGGGCGTGGACCAGGAGGAGGACGAAACCGGCGAGAGTCACCGGCAGGACGAGGCCGACCTCCGACCAGTCCGAGCCGGCGAGCGACCCCATCAGCCAGTACACCGCCTGCCGGAGGCTCTGGTCGTCGGCGCCGACGAGCATGAACGAGACGGCGGCGCCGAGGAAGGTCTGGACGGCGACGCCCGAGAGCAGCAGCGTCGCGACCGGGGTGCGCCCGTCGCGGGTGGCGACGAGGAACACCGTGAACGCCGCGACCAGCGCGCCGGCGAACGCGGCCGCGGGGACGCCGTAGGGAACCGAGACCCCCGTGACGATGACCGCGACGGCGCCGGTCGCGGCGCCCGAGGAGACCCCGATGATGGAGGGGTCCGCCATCGGGTTGCGGAAGAAGCCCTGCATCACCGCGCCCGCGGCGGCCAGCGCCGTGCCGACACAGACCGCGAGCGCGACGCGGGGGAGGCGGAACTGGAGGACGATGGTGCGGTGGATTCCGGAGCCGCCGGCCGGGACCCACGGGAGTGCGGCGCCGGCCGCGATGCGCGCCACCTCGAGTGGGCCGATGGCGGCGGTGCCGACCGTCGCCGCCCAGAGCACGACGAGGACCAGCGCGGTCGCGAGGCCCGCGAGCCAGACGCCGGCGTGGACGCGCACCCGACGCGGCGCGACGGCCTCGCGCTTGCGGTGCTCCACGGTCCCGCCGTCGGCGGCCCGGCGGTCCGGTCGGTCGTCGCTCCGGGAGGTCACGGTAACGCAATCGAGCTTGCTTCAGTTAAACTTTTATTGAGTACGCCGCCACGTGCGGCCGTGAACCGCACTGCGACCCGCCTGACTGCGTGTCTCCTGGTCGCCGCGCTGACCGTGCTGCCCGGCCTCGCCGGTGGCGTCGCCGCGCCCGCGGGCGGCGGGGGTGTCGCCGAGAGCGCGACCGGTCCGGCGGCCGCGGCCGCACCGGCCGCTGCGGCCGGCGTCCAGGGGGCCTGCTCGTTCCCGACGAACGTGACCGACGCGACGAACACCACCGTCACCATCGAGGAGCGCCCCGAGCGCGTCGTCGTGCTCGGGGCGTCGGCGGCACAGACCGTCTGGGAGGTCGGGGCCGCCGACCGGGTGGTCGGCATCGACGCGTTCTCGACGTACCTCGAGGGCGCGGGCGAGGTGCCGGTCGTCTCCCAGGGCTACAACGCGATCGACTACGAGGCCGCGCTCTCGCAGAACCCGGACCTCGTCATCGTCGACGGCAACAGCTACTCCTCGAACCCGGTGTCGGAGTTCCGGAGCGCCAACGTCACGACGGTGAAACTCGCGGACGCCGGCTCGCTGGGCGGTATCTACAACAAGACCCACACCGTGGGTCGCCTGCTGGGGGCGTGTGACGCGGCGAACCGGACGGTCGCCAGCATGCGCGAGCAGGTCGAGACCGTCGAGGCGGCGGTCGCCAGCGTCGACGAGCGACCGTCGCTGTACTACGGGTACGGCCGCACCGGTCGCTGGAGCGCCGGTCCCGGCTCGTTCATCCACGACCTCATCACCACCGCGGGCGCGCACAACGTGGTCGTGGAGAACTACTCGACGCCGTTCCCGCAGGTCTCCGGGGAGTTCATCGTCGAGCAGGACCCCCAGTGGCTCCTCACGACGTACAATCCCGCGATGGGCGAGAACGCCTCGAACCCGCGAGCGCTCCTCCCGAACAGCGACGCCATCAACCAGACGCAGGCGTACGAGGCGGGCAACGTCATCGCGGTGAACGTGAACTACCTCAACCAGCCCGCGCCGCGCGTGGTCCGGCCACTCGCGACCATCGCGAAGACGCTCCACCCCGAGGCCTACGCCGCGGCGAACGCGACGACCACGGCGGCGCCGACCACCGAATCGACGGCGACGAGTGACGCCGCAACGTCGACGGCTCCGCCGGCGACCACGGGTGACGGCGGCGACGGCGGCTCGATACCGGGCTTCGGCCCGGCCGCCGCGCTCGCCGGGCTCGCAGCGGCCGGCGCGCTGGCCCGCCGGCGCGCGGCCTGACCGGCGTCCCGATCGGCGCCGTTCCGCCGTCGGCGACCGTCCTCGGCTGCACGATCCCGGGTGGCGGGCCCGTCCCCCAGCCGGAACCTGTATCAACCAGCCAGCGCAACCGCCGACGATGGTCGAGAAGGTGCTCTGGCCGGCGTACTTCGACGCGACGAAGACCCGCGGCGAGGGCCGCCGCGTGCCCGAGGACCTCGCGGTCCCCGAGCCCACGGTCGACGAGGTCGCGGAGGGGGTGCGTCAGATCGGCTACGACGCCGTCATCGAGCGCGACGTGGCCTACCCCCGCGACGCCCGGGAGACCGACGGACGCGTGCTCGTGAACGGCGCCGACGACGCCACGAAGAACGACCTGGTCCAGGCGACCGCGGCGTACGTCGTGGCGCTCCGGGACTGATGCGCCGCGCCGGCACCGTCGTCCGCGTCGCGCAGGGCCTCGCCGTGGTGCGGGCGGCCGCGGACGGGGACGGCGACGACGCCAAGGCCGCCGGGGACGCGGGCAACGCCCCGCCCGACATCGGTGCGACCGCGGTCGACGAGTCCCTCGAGGAGGTGGGCCGCATCGTCGACGTCTTCGGTCCGGTCGCGGCGCCGTACCTCGCGGTCTCGCCCGCCTCGGGCACGACGGCGGCCTCGCTCCTCGGCGAGCGCCTCTACGTGCGGTGACAGCGCAGTCGCCGGCGGGCCCCCGCGGACGACGCGGCCCGGCCCGGACCTGCAGGCTTTACGTCGCCACCGGCTGCAGGGGATGACGTGAGCCGGAACGGCGACGCGGACGACGCTGGTCCTCCCGGCGGGACGGCGGCCGATGGTGCCGACGAATCGCCGGACGGGACCGCCGAACCCGCGGCGGGCGGTCGCGGCGCCCACGTCGTCGCCGGGATGGCGGCGCTGTTCCTCGCGACCGTGCTCTGCGGCGTCGCCCTCTCGCTCCCGTTCGAGGCCGCGGGCCTCCAGCAGTTCGAGAACCCCTCGAGCCTGGGGAACACCGGCCTCATCGTCGTCGAGATCCTCGTGTTCACGGCCATCTTCCTGGTGGCGCTCCGGTACGACCGGGGCGTGCTCGTGGTCCGGGGGCTCGTCCTCCTCGCGTTCGGGGTGATGTTCTCCTACCCGCTCCGCGTCGCGCTCCCCGCCGGCGTGCCCGTCGGCGCGGCGTACCTCGGCGGCCTGCTCTGCATGGCGGTCCTCTGGGTCCACCCGGAGTGGTACGTCCTCGACGCCGCCGCGGTCGTCGGCGGCGCGGTCATCATCGGCCTGTTCGGCGTCAGCCTCTCCGTGCTGCCCGCGCTCGCGCTCCTCGCCGTCCTCGCGGTCTACGACGCGTACAGCGTCTACGTCAGCGAGCACATGCAGTCGCTGGCGGGCGGGGTCATCGACCTCGCGGTCCCGATGGTCTTCGTCGTCCCCGCGACCCGCGAGTTCTCCATCCGCGAGGCCGAGGACATGGCGGCCGCGAGCAGCCAGGCGATGTTCCTGGGCGTCGGCGACGCGGCCATCCCGGGGCTGCTGGCGGTGAGCGCGAACACCTACCTCGCCACTCCGTCGGTCGTCGCGGGGCTCAATCTCCCGGCGCTCGGCGCGCTGGTCGGGTCGGTGGTCGGCCTGGGTGCGCTCTTCGTGCTCCTGTTCAGGGTGGAGCGCGCCCACGCCGGTCTCCCGGCACTGAACGGGTGTGTCATCGCCGGGTACCTCGCCGGCGCGCTCGCGGCGGGTCTCTCGCTCCCGACGGCACTCGGCCTCGGGGGCGCGCTCTGACTACCGGTCGAAGGCCTCGCTCGCCGCCGCGAACTCGATGGGGGTGCCGCGGTCCCGCTCGACGGCGCGCTCGTAGAGCAGCGTCGCGGCCGCGACCGTCTCGATGGCGGTGCCGCCGCTGTCGAAGACCGTCACGTCGTCCGGGTCGGTCCGCCCGGGCGCCGCGCCCGCGACCACCTCGCCGAGTTCGGCGTGGACGTGGTCCTCGTCGACCACGCCGGCCTCGAGCGCCGAGATGAACGACCCGGCGTCGAGGGTGGTGCGCTCGCGGAGGTCGGGGACATACACCGCGCGCTCGATCGTCGTGTGGTCGAGTTCCCGCTTCTCGGGGTGGTACTGGCCCATCGCGGTGACGTGGGCGCCGGGGGCGAGGAGGTCGCCGTCGAAGACCGGCTCGTCGGCCGTGGTCGCGGTCACGACGACGTCGGCGCCCTCGACCGCGGCGGCGCTCGAGGCCACCGCCGCCACCGCGGCGTCGAGCTCGGCGTTCATGTCGGCGGCGAAGCGCTCGCGGTGGTCCTTCGTCGGCGAGTACACCCAGACGTCCTCGAGGTCCCGCACCGTCGCGACGGCCCGCAGCTGGCCGCGGGCCTGGGGCCCGCTTCCGATGACGGCGACGTGGCTCGCGTCGTCGCGGGCGAGCGCGTCGACGCCGACCGCTCCGGCGGCGCCGGTCTTCCGCGGGTTGAGCGCCGCGCCGTCGAGCACCGCGAGCGGCTCGCCGCTCTCGGCGTCGAACAGCGGCGTGACGAACCAGGCGTCCCGCTCCCCGAAGCCCGCACTGTACGTGTACCCGCCCATCGTCCCGGTCTCCGGGAGTACCGCCGCGTAGCCGGTGAGCATCCCCGGCGGGTCGGCGCTCGTGACGCGGTGGCGCGGTTCGGCCGGTGCGCCCTCGCCGCGCTGGCGGTACCCGTCGCGGACGCTCGCGACCAGGTCCGCCGCCGTCGCGAGGTCCGCGGTCGCCGTCCCGGGGAGGAAGGTCGCCTGGGCCATGCCTGCCCCGAGGGCGCCGTCCCGGAAAACAGTTGACCCGGCGGGCCGGTCGGCGCCGCCGCGGTCGGTCACACTCCCCCGACTCGGTCTGCGGTCGCCCGTCCTACTGGCCGCCCGCGTTCGTGCCGCCCACGCCGCCCCCACCGACGGTGCCGGCGTCCATCGTCGTGCCCCCGCCCGACGCGCCGTGGACCGGCGACCGGACGAACAGCGCGTGGGCGACCAGCGTGATCGCGAGCAGGCAGCCGACGGTCACGGCAGCCGTGGTGGTCAGTCCGCCGACGCGAAGCCCCCCGGAGACGCCGACGAGCGTCAGGGGGATGAGGCCGAGAACGAGGTCGTAGTAGGTCGCCATGGGTACGCAGTACTATGACGGTCTATAACATAAAACTTCCCCATGGGTTCGCCATGGCCACACGATTTCCACTCGTAGGGCACGCCACAGGCACTCATAACTTATAGAGCGGCGAGACCGCACCGGTAGCGCGAGTCCCGTGTCTCGACCGCGTCGCCCCGTACCGTGCCGGTCCCGCTCAGTACCGCCGGACGACCGCGAGCCGCCACGCACAGAGGAAGAGCCCGCCGGCGCCGAGCGAGACCGCCACGAACGAGAGCTGCACGCCGCCGTGGAGCGGCTCGGTCGAGCGGAGCGCCATCGCGACCGCCACAGCGCCGGCCCACCCGGCGAGCGTGCGCGCGACGAGTGCGCGGCCCGCGTCCACGTCGCCGGCGACGAGCGCACGCCGGTACGCCCCCGCGAGCGGACCGCAGACCGCCCAGCCCACGACGAACGGCACCAGCGTCTCGGCGGCGAGGCCGGGGACCGAAAGCGGATCGATGCCGTGCTTGTACTCGCCGATCACGACGAACGCGGTGACGGCGAGGAGGTCGCCGGCGGCGAACCGCCGGAGCGCGCTCCGGGAGACGTGCCCTCCGAACATGCGCGCGCCTTCGCGGCCGGTCCCTATCGGCCTCCCGGTTTCTCCCCGACGAGGGTGAACGCGACGCCGCGCTCGCGGACCGACGGACGGAGTCCGGCCGCCCCCACCGCCGACGCGAGGTCGCGGGGCGCGAGGAACGTCGAGTCAAAGCCCATCAGGCGCTCTGCGGCGGCGAGCGCGCGCCCGCGGACCGTCGTCGGGTCGAAGTCACGCACCACGAGCACCCCGCCCGGGCGGAGGACGCGCCCGACCGCCGACAGCGCACCCGGCACGTCCGGGAAGTGGTGGAGCGCGTCGACGACCACCACGCCGTCGACGCTCCCGTCCCGCACCGGTACCCGCCCGGCGTCGGCACAGACCGCCTCGTGGCCCGCCGCGCGCGCCTCCCGGCACATCCCCGGCGCGGCGTCGACGACCACGACGCGCTCGACGTGCCCGGCGAGGGCGGTCGCCGCCCGACCGGAGCCGCCGCCGAGGTCCAGCACCGTCTCGACGGATCCGGTCGCCGCGGCGAGGCCCGCCCGGAGCGGCGCGGGGTCGGTGGCCGGCATCGCGAGGTCGTAGAGGGGCGCGAACCGGTCGAACGCGCCGACGTCGTGCACACCCGCCCGTCGGGCCCGCAGCCCCTATACGTTCGCCCGACCCACGGCCTGTCGTGTCACCGACCTTCGCGGTCCTGGGGTGGGCGGAGCCCCCGCCGGGGGAGCGCGGGGCGACCGACGATCCCGATGCCGTGAGCGCCTCCGGGCCGGACACCACCCCCGCGCGCCGTCGCGCCGGCCCGCGGCTCCGCCTCGACTGGGAGCGGTTCGCGTACGCCGGGAAGTTCGTCCTCCCGGAGACGGGGGCCGCCGTCGCACGGGAGCGCGACGCGTCGGCACCCCGGGTGGCGGGTCCCGACGCCGATCCGGCCGATCTGCCCCTCGACGACTCGGTCCTGGCCGCGGCGGCGGTGAGCCCCGACCGCACCGCACCCGCCACGCTCCGGGTGCGCTACGTCACCGTCCGCGTGGACCGCCGCGGCGAGGGCCTGGGCGCCCGCCTCCTCGCGTTCGTCGCCGCCCGCGCGGGCGAGCGCGGGTACGAGCGGGTCGCCATCGCGGCGAACAACCCCTTCGCCCACGAGGCGGCGGCGAAGGCCGGCTTCGGCTTCACCGGGGAGACCACCGGCCTCGCGGAGCTGGTCTGCGCCCGGCCGGCGGGCGGTCCGCCCGAGCGCGTCGGCTCGTCGCGCTACGCCGACGCCCTCGATCGGTTCGCGGCGCGACCCGACGCGGACGGGGCAACGGCCGCCGACGACAGTGCCGATCCCCCGCTCGCCCCGGCCGAGCGCGCGTTCCTCGCGGAGCGCGTCGGGCCGCCCGATCCGGTGGCCGTCCCGCCGTCGACGGACGAATCAGCACCCGTGGATTGAAACGCGGCGGTGGCCTACGTCCTCGCGATGGGGAACGCAGCGCTCCGAGACGTCGCGGTCATCGAGCCCGTCGCCGACGCCGACGTCGCGGGCGCGGTGGTCGCGGTGGACGCGCACAACTGGCTCTACCGGTACCTCACGACGACGGTGCAGTTCACGAGCGACGACGTCTACACCACGAGCGACGGCGACGAGGTCGCGAACCTCGTCGGCGCGCTCCAGGGGGTCGCGAAGCTACTGGAGCTCGACGTCACGCCCGTCTTCGTCTTCGACGGCGGGGTGACGGAGCTCAAGGCCGAGGAGGTCGAGCGCCGGCGCGAGCAGCGCGAGCGCGCAGCGGAGCGCCTCGCGGAGGCCCGCGAGGCCGGCGACGCCCTCGAGGTCGCCCGCCTCGACTCCCGGACCCAGCGCCTCACCGACGTCATCCACGAGACCACCCGCGGGCTCCTCGCCCACCTCGACCTCCCGGTGGTCGAGGCGCCCGCGGAGGGCGAGGCCCAGGCCGCGCACATGGCGCGGCAGGGCGGCGTCGACGCCGCGGTCTCCGAGGACTACGACACCCTGCTGTTCGGCGCGCCCACGACGTACCGCAAACTCACCGCGAGCGACGACACCGAGGCGATGTCCTTCGACGCCACGCTCGCGACCCACGACCTGACGTGGGAGCAGCTCGTCGACGCCGCCATCCTCGTGGGCACGGACTTCAACGAGGGCGTCCACGGCTACGGCCCGAAGACGGCGGTGTCTGCGGTGCGCGAGCACGGCGACCTCTGGGGCGTCCTCGAGGACGCGGACGCGTATGTCGAGCACGCCGACCGCATCCGGACGCTCTTCCTCGACCCCGACGTCACCGACGACTACGACGTCGACCCCGACCCCTCGCCGGACCTCGACGCCGCCCGCGCGTACGTCACGGAGGAGTGGGAGGTCGACGCCGACGCCGTCGCGGGCAGCTTCGAGCGCATCGGGGACGCGGTGGCCCAGACCGGCCTGGGCGAGTGGACGTGAGAGCGGCGGCCTCCCGCTGTCCGCCTCGCCGGAAGTAGTAACTCTCTGTCTGTTCTCGCTCCGCCATGGGTTCGTCGACCGCCCCGACCAAGCGCCTCCGCCTCCTCGCCTGTGCGAGCGCGGCCGTCCTGGGCTGTGGCCTCGTCGCCGGCGCCTACGCGACCCTCTGGGCGGTCTTCGGCGAGACGGAGTGGCCGACGCTCACGATGGCGCCGCTGTTCGTGGTGGCCCTGTTCGCCGCCGTGCAGGCTGCGCGGACGGGCCGGGCGAGCGGCCTCCTCCGGCAGGCCGTGATGCTCCTGACGCCGGTCGGACTGTTCGTGCTGTTGATGGCGGGACTGCGCCCGCACGGCCCCGGTCTCGAGGGCGACCGCGTCGCCGGGCTGAACCCCCACCCGGAGTACCTCGCGGTCGGTGCGCTGCTCGCGAGCGCCGGGATCTTCCTCGACTGCTACCTCGGCGGGTGGCTCACCGGCCCGGCGGACCGAGCGGGCCACCGGTGAGCGGCGGCCTTCGGTAGCTTTTCACCCCGTCCCGTCCGAGTCTCGACCATGTCCGAGAACGACGAGCAGTACCGCGTCGAGGCCGACAGCCTCGGCGAGGTCGAGGTCCCGGCCGACGCGTACTGGGGCGCACAGACCCAGCGCGCGGTCCAGAACTTCCCCATCTCGGGGGAGACCTTCGGGCGGCGCTTCGTTCGCGCGCTCGGTGTCGTGAAGAAGTCCGCGGCGCGCGCGAACGCCGACCTCGGCCTGCTCGAGGCGGACGTGGCTGAGGCCATCGTCGAAGCCGCCGACGAGGTCATCGAAGGCGAGCACGACGACCAGTTCCCCGTCGACGTCTTCCAGACCGGCTCGGGCACGTCGACGAACATGAACGCCAACGAGGTCATCGCCAACCGCGCGGCGGAGATCACCGGCGCGGCGGTGGGCGAGCGCGCGGTCCACCCCAACGACCACGTCAACTACGGCCAGTCCTCGAACGACGTCATCCCGACCGCGATGCACGTCGCGGCCCTCGAGGCGCTCGCGAACGACGTCCGGCCCGCGCTCGGGACGCTTCGGGACGCCCTCGCCGAGCAGGCCGAGGCGTTCGACGGCGTCGTGAAGACCGGCCGCACCCACCTCCAGGACGCCACGCCGGTCCGTCTCGGCCAGGAGTTCGGCGGCTACCGCACGCAGGTCGAGAAGGGCATCACGCGCGTCGAGAGCGCGGAGGTCCACCTCCGCGAGCTCGCGCTCGGCGGCACCGCGGTCGGGACGGGGCTCAACACGCACCCCGAGTTCCCCGAGCGCGCGGCCGAGTACATCGCGGAGGAGACCGGCCTGCCCTTCCGCGAGGCCGACGACCACTTCGAGGCCCAGGCCGCCCACGACGCGATGGGCGAGGCCCACGGCGCGCTCCGGACGGTGGCGGGCTCGCTGCACAAGATCGCCAACGACCTCCGGCTGCTGGCCTCGGGGCCGCGCAACGGCCTCGGCGAGCTCGACCAGCCCGAGAACCAGCCCGGCTCCTCCATCATGCCGGGGAAGGTGAACCCCGTCGTCGCCGAGGCGGTGAACCAGGTGTACGTCCAGGTCGTCGGCAACGACGCCGCGGTCGCGGAGGGCGCCGCGGGCGGCCAGCTCGACCTGAACCTCTACAAGCCCGTGCTCGCCTTCAACTTCCTCCAGTCCGCCGACCTCCTCGCGAACGGGAGCGAGGCGTTCGCCGAGAAGTTCGTCGCGAAGCTCGAGGCCGACCGCGAGCACTGCGAGACGCAGGTCGAGCAGAGCATGGCGCTCGCGACCGCGCTCAACCCCTCCATCGGCTACGACCGCGCGAGCGAGGTTGCCAAGGAGGCACTCAAGACCGACCGGACGGTCCGGGAGGTCGTCGTGGAGAAGGGCTACCTCACCGCCGAGGAGGCCGACGAGGTGCTCGACCCGGCGCGCATGACCGAGCGGGGGATCCTCGGCGACGACTGAGGCGTCGGGCGCCCGCCGGGTCGCGCCCGGCGGGCCACCGACCGCCGTGCGCCCGCCGACTGCCGACGCGCGCCCTTTTGTGACCCGCGCCCCACCGGCCCCCATGGACCGACTCCACCCCCGCATCCGCGTGGTGTGGGGGCTGCGGTCGCTCGTCCGGGCCGTCCTCCTCGCCGCCGTCGCGGGCCTCCTCGCATACGGCCTCGAGCGCGTGGCCGCCGGCGCCGGCGCCGCGGGGCCACCCACCTCCCCGCTCCCGCCCGCGGCCACCGCGGTCGCCGTCTTCGTGCCGTTCGCGGCGCTCGGCCTCGCCTTCACCGTCCTGCGCTACCGCGCGTGGGGGTACGAGGTGGGCGAGGACACCCTCGTCATCGAGCGCGGCGTCCTCACGAACGTGCGGACCGTGGTTCCCTACGTCCGCGTCCAGCACGTGGACACCCGCCGTGGCCCGGTCGCCCGCCTGCTCGGCCTCGGCCGCGTGGTGGTCTACACCGCCGGCTCCCGGGGCGCCGACGTCGCCGTCCCGGGCCTCGCCGCCGACCGCACCGCCGCGCTCCAGGAGACGCTCCGGCGGCTCGCCATCGAGAGCGAACCGGAGGCGGGCGACGCAGGTGACGCGGTGTGAGACTCCACCCGGTCACGGTCGTGGCGCGGCTCGCGAGCCGGGGACTGGGGCTCGGGTGGGTGGTCTTCGTCGGCGGGCTCTTCCTCGCGCGCCGGGGCGTCGTGCCCGCCCCGGTCGCGTACGCCCTCGTCGCCACCGTCGTGGCCGGCGTCGTGGCCTACGAGGTGGCGTACTACCGGCGCTTCGACTACGACGTGACCGGCGACGCCCTCGAGATCCGCTCGGGCGTGTTCGCGCGCCGCGAGCGCGAGATCCCGCTCCGCCGGGTGCAGAACGTCGACGTCACGCGGTCGCTCCTCGCCCGCCTCGCGGGCGTGGCGGTCGTGGCCGTCGAGACCGCCGGCGGCGGCGAGACGGAGGCGACGCTCCGGTTCGTCGGGCGGGCCGAAGCCCGGCGGCTCCGGGAGGTGCTCCGGACCGGCGAGGCGACAGCGGCACCGGAGACCGAGGGGGACGCTGGCAGCGAGGAGGCCGGCGCCCGGTCCCACGGTAGCGACGCCGGCGAGACGCTGTTCGTCCTGTCCGACCGCGACCTCGCGCTGTTCGCCGTGCTCGGCTTCGACCCGCGTCTGGTCTCCGGACTCGTCGCGGTCGCCACGCTGCTCGTCCCGACGGCGGGCATCGTCGCGCGCCTCCGCGGCCTCGACGCGGTGGGACTCGTCGCGCTCGTCCTGGCGGTCGTCGCGCTCGTCTGGGTCGCCTCGGCCGTCTCCCGGGCGGTCCGATTCTACGATTTCCGGCTCCACCGCGTCGGCGACGAACTGCGGTACGAGCGCGGGCTGCTCTCCCGCCACGACGGGACCGTCCCGCTCTCGAAGCTCCAGACGCTCACCGTCGGCGAGAACCCGCCGATGCGGTACCTCGGGCTCGCGTCGCTCGGCGTCGAGACGGCGGGGTACGCGCCCGGTGCGGGCCCGCGCGGCGGGTCGGAGGCGGCGGTGCCCATCGCCGACCGCGAGACGGTGCTCGCGCTCGCGCGCTCCCTCGAACCGTTCCACGACGTGGCCCTCGCGCCGCCGCCCGAGCGGGCCCGCCGGCGATACGTCCGGCGGTACGCGCTCGTGGGGCTCGGGGTGGTCGGCCTCGCCGGCCTCCTGCGACTCGGCTTCGGCCCCGGCGCGCTGCCGGTACCGTGGTACGCGCTCGCGCTCTGTCTGCCCCTCGCCGTCCCGGCGGGGCGGCTCGCACACGCCCACCGCGGGTACGACGTCGGTCCCGACCACGTCGTCACGCGGGCGGGGTTCTGGCGCCGCCGGACCCGCGTCGTCCCGCACTACCGCGTCCAGACAGTCGTCGTCCGCCGGACGGTGTTCCAGCGGCGGTGGGACCTGGCGTCGGTCGTCGTGGAC
>JBDGTC010000123.1:0-13444 GCA_042217215.1 Halobacteriaceae archaeon | reverse complement strand
ACGCCGAGAGCTGCTGGAGCTCGTCGCCGGCGTTCATCAGCGTCGGCGAGTTGGGGATGAAGGAGAGGTGCTCCATCAGGTCGACGAACTCGTCGCCGACGGCCTCGACGTGCTCGCGGATCTCGTCGGGGAGCTCGGGGACGACGGTCTCGTAGGCGAACTTGTTGACGTTGTACACCGAGAGCTCGGTCTCGGCGTCGTCGTCGACGGTGACGCCGGCGCCGAACACCTCCGCGGCGAGCTCGTCGCGGCGGGGGTGGTCTGGCTTGAGCTGGTCGGGCGTGACGGTCACGCTCGTGTCGCGGCGGCGCGCCTCGAAGACGGCCTCCGCGAGGGCGATGTTGCGTCCCACGCGCTCGAAGAGGTCCTCCTGTGACTCGACGAGCTCGCCGTCGGCGTCCTTGCGGAGGTAGCGGGCGGGCAGGATGTTGTGGTAGGCGTTGTCGGTGAGCCGGTCGGCGACGGTGTCGCCCTCGGTGCGCTTGATCGGCAGGGTGTACGCGGCGGCGCTGTCTGTCACGCGCGGTCCCCCTCTCGGCGTGGCGGCGTTGGTGCGGGCATGGTTGGATCTGGCGCGCACGTCCGGCGAGACGCCCGTACAGCCGGCACAGCGGGGTGAGCCCCCGCACATGTCGGGTGTCGGGTGCCGGACGGTGCGACGTATGGTACACCGAACGTCGAACACCGGGAGTCCCTTAAGGGTACGCAGAGCACGGTGAAAGTGGAGAGAAATACGCGTTAGACGCCTTTCCATCTTGCGGTTACAGTTACGCGACGGCGGCGTGACACGAGAGGAAATCCGACGGCGGTTTTCGGCGGCGTGTCCCGTCGAGCGGCCGCCTCGCGGGACGACCGCGGCTCCCCGCTGGAGCGGGGGAGCGAGGCGTGGACACCGGTCGGGGCCCGTACCGGCTCGGTCCGTGACGCTATCTTTTTCTCGCCCACCCGAATACCGCGCCCATGGTCGAGATCGATCCCTGGGGCGACGTCGAGGTCGGCGACTACGGGGAGAAGATGGAACAGTTCGGGATCGACCCCATCGAGGAGGTCGCCGACCGCCTCCCCGACCACCGCTTCGTGCGCCGGGGCATCGTCTTCGGCCACCGCGGCCTCGACGAGGTCCTCGACGCGCGCGACGAGGGCGAGCCGTTCGCGATGATCACGGGCATCATGCCCTCCGGCGTCTTCCACCTCGGACACAAGTCCGTCGTCGACCAGATCCTCATGTACCAGGAGATGGGCGCGGAGCTCACCCTCTGTGCCGCGGACGTCGAGGCGTACGCCACGCGGGACATGAGCCGGGAGCGCGCCCGCGAACTCGTCATCGACGAGTACCTCACCAACTACGTCGCGCTCGGTCTCGACCTCGAGCACACGGACTTCTACTTCCAGTCCGGCGGCGGCAACGAGTACCACACCACGAGCAAGCTGCTGGGCCGCCACGTCACCCACTCGGAGATCGACGCCACGTACGGGACGGACACCGGCCCCGGGAAGATCGTCTCCGCGCTCACGCAGTACGCCGACATCTTCCGGCCGCAGTTCCCGGAGAACGGCGGTCCGAAGCCCACAGTCGTGCCGGTCGGCGTCGACCAGGACCCACACATCCGCCTCACCCGGGACGTCGCCCAGCGCTTCCGGGAGCAGGACTTCGTGAAGCCCGCCTCGACGTACAACAAGTTCATGCGGGGGCTCCAGGGCGGGAAGATGTCCTCCTCGAAGGAGCTCTCCTACATCGCGCTCACCGACGACGTCGACGACGCGCTCTCGAAGATCGACCGCGCGAAGACGGGCGGGAAGGTCTCGCTCGAGGAGCACCGCGAGCAGGGCGCCGACGTCCACGAGGACATGGTGTTCGAGCTGCTGGCCTTCCACCTGATCGACGACGACGACGAGCTCGAGCGCATCCGCCGGGAGTACGACTCGGGGAAGATGACCTCCGGGGAGATCAAACAGATCGCGAAGGAGCGCCTCGAGACCTTCCTCCACGAGCACCAGGTGGCCCGCGAGGACGCCCGGGAGCGGGTCGAGCAGTACGTCGCCGAGCACGACCTGTAGCTTACAGCCCCGCCCCTAGGTGGAGCCGGTAAAGGGCTCGCCACGGGAACACCGGGCATGGGGACGTCGGTCCTCCTCCTCGTGGGTGTCGCCACCGCCGTCTTCGTCGGCGTGAACATCGGCGGGTCCTCCACGGGCGTCGCCTTCGGACCCGCGACCGGGAGCGGCGTGCTCTCGATGCGGAGCGCGGGAGCCCTCATGGCGGTGTTCGCCATGGTCGGCGGCGCGACCGTCGGGACACACGTCGTCCGGACCCTCGGCAGTGAGTTCCTGGCGCCACGCTACTTCACGATCGGCGTCTCGATCGGCGTGTTGCTGTTCACCGGGCTGGGAATCCTGCTCGGGACCCTCCTCGAGGTGTCGGTCTCGACGAGCGAGACGGCGGTCGGGTCCGTCGTCGGCGTGGGCGCAGCGCTGGGCGTCCTCGACTGGGCCGTGGTCGGGGTCGTGGTCACGTGGTGGTTCGTCTCGGCCGTCGTCGCGTTCTGGCTGGGCGCCGTGTCGGGGCGCTACCTCTACCACCGCGTCGTCGGGTGCGTCGACCGCTCCGGGGGACGACGGGGACCCTCACACGGGGGCTCGTGATCGCGATCGGGTGTTACATGGCGTTCTCGGCCGGGGCCTCGAACGTCGCGAACGCCGTCGCCCCGCTCGTCGGCTCGGGGAACATCTCGATGACGACCGGCATCCTCGTCGGCGGGCTCTCCATCGGCGCCGGCGGGTTCCTCCTCGATCCGCGGACGATGGAGACCGTCGGGGAGGGCGTCACCGACCTCTCGCCCGAGGCGGCGCTCCTCGTGGAGGGCATCGCGGCCACCATCATCACCGGCCTCAGCTGGGCCGGCATCCCGGCGAGTCTCGCCATCACGGCCTCGACGACCGTCATCGGCCTTGGATGGGGCCGTGCCACCCGCCGCGAGCACTCGCCGGGGGTCCCCGGGACGCACGTGTCGGGGGCGGCCGCGGACGACGACGGTCGTACGACGACGACGTCGGCGCTCTACGATCGCGAGGTCAACCAGCGCATCGTCGCCGCGTGGTTCGCGACACCGACGCTCGCCGGCCTCCTCTCCTTTCTCTGCTTCGAGGTTGCCCTCCGCCTCGACCTGCTCGCCGTCGGCTGATCGCCGGGCGACGAGCGAGTCAGACGGCCAGGCGACGAGCCACACACTGTCGAATGCCCGCGCTGGCACCGCTCGAGGCGAAAACGTTTACACCGTCCATCCCGTCGGACTATCAAGCCCGTACCGGCGACCCTGGCACGAGGGTGGAGGAGCCGGCGGAAGGCACGACACCGAACCATGACACAGGTCGAGAACGTCGTCCTCGTCACCGTCGACTCGTTGCGCAGTGACGCCATCGGCTACGGGGCGGCCGACAGCGACACGCCGGTCATCGACGACGTCGCCGACGGCGGGGCGACGTTCGAGCACGCCTTCGCGAACGGCAACTGGACGCCCTTCTCCTTCCCGAGCATCCTCTCGTCGAGTCCCGTCTTCGCCTCCGACGGCGACATCGGCGTCAGGAGCACCGAGACGATCGCGGAGACCCTCCAGGCAGAGGGCATCCACACGGCGGGGTTCAACGCCGCCAACGGCTTCCTCACCGAGCACTGGGGGTACGACAGCGGCTTCGACGAGTTCGAGGCGAACGTCTCCACCTCGCGGCTGAAGCCCTACAGCCAGTACCTCGCCGCACACCCGACGGTCCAGGGGTGGCTCCAGCTGGCGAGCTCCCCGTTCCGCCGCGCGGTCAACCGACTCCACCCCGGCAAGGACCACAGCCAGCCCATCGCGAACACCTCGAAGCTCCGCGAGGTCGAGCAGCGCGCCGTCTCGTTCATCGAGGACGCCGGCGACGACCCCTTCTTCCTCTGGATCCACTACATGGACACCCACACGCCGTACGTCCCGGCCCCGCGTCACCTCCGCGAGGTGTCCTCGGACCGCGTCGGGACGCCGCGGATGTTCAAGGCCCACGCGCGGACCGGCCTCGGCCTCGAGGTGGGGCCCTCGCTCCTCGCGGACCTCCGCACCCTGTACGACGCGACCGTGCGGCAGGTCGACGCGAGCGTCGGCCGTGTCCGCGAGACACTCGAAGCGACCGGCGTCGCCGACGAGACCGCGCTGTTCGTCGCGGGCGACCACGGCGAGGAGTTCCAGGAGCACGGCCACCTCGCCCACTACCCGAAGCTCTACGACGAGCTCGTCCACGTCCCCTTCGTCGTCGACGTCCCCGGCGCGCCCGCTCGCGACGTCGACGGCCACGTCGGCCTCGACGCCATCCCGCCGACCATCTGTGACCTCCTCGGGGTGGCGTCGCCGACGTCCTGGCGCGGGCGCTCGCTCGCGAACGTGCTCCGCGACGGCGAGCCGGCGCCCGACGATCCCGTCGTCTCGGTCGCGGTGCGGGGCGAGTCGGTGACCCAGCAGCCCATCCCCCGGCAGCTCTCCGATGGCGAGCTGCTCGTGAGCGCCCGGACCCGCGACTGGACGTACATCAGACACACCGAGTCCGGCCACGAGGAGCTGTACCACCGCCCGAGCGACCCGACCCAGCAGGTCGACGTCCTCGCGGGTGCTGCCGACGACGCCGAGCGTGACGGCGGGCCACCCGACGGGACCGGCGACCCGCTCGCGGTGCCGGCCGACGGCGGGGCCGGACCGGCCGACGAGCAGGCACCGCTGGACGAGTTGCGCACCGTGGTCCAGAGCCACGCGGCATCCCTCGACGACACCGGCGGCGACGAGGACACCGGAGCGGTCGACGACGAACTCGCGACCAGGCTCTCCGCGCTGGGTTACCGCTGACGATGGACCGGCTGCGCCGCCTCTGGGGCGACCGCCGCGCCACGCGACTCCGGCGCTTCGTCACGGTCGGGTCGTTCGCCGCCGGCGTCCAGTCGATCCTGCTCTGGACGTTCACCGACCTGGCGGGTATCCACTACCTCCTCTCGGCGGTCGTCGCCATCGAGATCACCATCCTGTTGCAGTACGGCATCAACAACGCCTGGACGTTCCACCGCGCGAAGCACACGAGCCGGGCCGAGTACCTCCAGGGACTGGTGCGGACGAACATCGTCCGCGGGACCGCCATCCCGCTCCAGATCGGCGCGCTGTTCGTGTTCGTCAACGCGCTGAGCGCGATGTACCTCATCGCGAACCTCGGCGCCATCTTCCTCTCCGGCATCTACCGGTACGCCCTCGACTCCCGCTGGACGTGGCAGGAGACCGCAGAGACGTTGTAAGCGCGGGGCGAGGCGCTGTGTCGCCACCGGCGACGCAGCGCCGAGTCCCGCGAGACCGACCCCGGTGAGCGAACATCGTGAGCGAACCGGGAAAGGTGCGGTGCGGTTGTGGGGCGAGGCGCTGTGTCGCCACCGGCGACGCAGCGCCGAGTCCCGTCAGGAGTGGCGCAGAGGCGGGCGAGCGAGCCGGTGCGGGCGGCTGCCGGGAGAGGGGCAGCGACTCCCCCGTCCACCGCAGCCTCGGCCGGGTCGTGTCGTTGCCTCACTCCGTTCGGCCACGCACTCCCCGGCTTCGGTCTCGCGGTACTCGCCGCTGCCTGCGGCAGCGGCTCGCACCGCGCTGCCGCGCTCCCGCTGCACTTATGTGTCGCTCGGTGCCTACGTCCGTCCACCGATGGACACGCTCGGCGCCGTCCTCGAGAAGTTCGACGCCTCGCCCGGCAAGCGCCGGGTCGTCGAGCTCCTGCTCCGCCGCGGGTACGCCGTCGACGAGGAGGGCCGGGTCGTCTCGGACGGCATCGAGATCCCCTACAAGCACATCCAGGACGAGATCGGGGTCGACCGCCGCGTCGTGAAGTCGACGACGGAGGCCATCCTCGCCGACGACGAGCTCCGCGCTGTCTTCCAGAACCTCTCCTCTATCTCCTTCCTCCGCGAGGCGGCCCCGGAGCTCGGCCTGTCGGTCATCTCCGTGGGCGTCGCCGACGCCGCCGAGCCGGGCCTCCTCGCGGAGCTCACCGCCGTCTTCGCGGAGCACGAGGTCGTCCTCAGACAGTGCGTCGCGGAGGACCCGTTCTTCTCGGCGGAGCCGGGGTTCACCGCCATCGTCGACGGCGAGGTCCCCGGCGCCCTCCTCACCGACCTCTCCGCACTCCCCTTCGTCACCGACGTGAGCCTCTCGACCGGGGCGGCCCTCGAGGGGGAGCCCTGACCCGGCGACGGCGATCGCCGCCGGGTTCTTCAGTCTCGAGACACATCCCCCGACGCGGTCGAGGTGAGCAACTCATGTCCAACCGATCTACCCCCGACCGAACGCCGGCCGACTACACCGACTGGCCGATCCGGAACATGAAACCCGAGCAGTACGAGTGGGTCGGCGTGCCCGAGACGAGTGACGGGAAGTTGATGGTCTGGGAGACCGAGACGAAGCGACTGATCGAGGTCGAACCGGACAGGACTGACCAGGTGCTCGATCGCGTCCCCGACTCCGGCACGGAACTCGTCGAGGGGGAGGGCCTCGGTGAACGGCTCGAAAGCCTGGCCGACGAGCACGGCTGGGACTGGCTCTCGGCGTTCGCGCGGGAGCACCTCGAGTCCGGCGAGTCGGCCGAGGCGTCGTCCGGCTGACGCCACGGCCTGGCCCGCCCCGCCGACCGGCAGGTCCGCCGGTCGTTTTTTTTTTTTCGTCGCCCGCCACCCGGTATCGAGGCGTTCGCCACCTTCGCCCCAGACCGACGGGTCGCTCATCCCTCCGTCCCGGCCCCGGTGGCGGGGCTGGCGGTCGCCGCTCTGGAGACGGAGACAGACCGGGGGCACCTATAAATCCACGACGGTCCATTCACCCTCATGGCAGAGCCAACCGAGACCGACGACTTCAGCGAGTACGGCGGCCGGTACGTCCCGCCGCCCCTGGAGGAGCCACTCGCGCAGCTGGCGAGCGACTACGACGACGTCGCCGACGACGACGCGTTCCAGGCCGAACTCGACCGCCTCCGGCGGGAGTTCGCGGGACGACCGACCCCGCTCTATCGCGCCGACAACCTGAGCGAGCGCTACGGCGCCGACATCTACCTCAAGCGCGAGGACCTCCTCCACGGCGGCGCGCACAAGATCAACAACACGCTCGGCCAGGCGCTGCTCGCCAGCCGTGCCGGCGCCGAGCGGCTCATCGCGGAGACCGGCGCGGGCCAGCACGGCACCGCGACCGCGATGGTCGGCGCGCTGCTGGACCTCGAGACGGAGATCTACATGGGCGAGAAGGACGTCGAGCGTCAGGAGATGAACGTCTTCCGGATGCGCCTGATGGGCGCGGAGGTGAACGAGGTCGGACGCGGCGGGGCCGGCCTCGCCGACGCCGTCGACGCGGCCCTCGAGGACTTCGCGGGCTCGTTCGAGGACACGCACTACGTCGTGGGGAGCGTGGTGGGGCCCGATCCGTACCCGCGGATGGTGCGAGACTTCCAGAGCGTCATCGGGCGGGAGGCCCGCGAGCAGTTCCGCGAGCGCACCGGCGGCGACCTCCCCGACGCGGCGGTCGCCTGCGTCGGCGGGGGCTCGAACGCCATCGGGCTCTTCCACGCGTTCCGCGACGACGACGTCGCGTTCTATGGCGCTGAGGGCGGTGGGGAGGGCGCCACCTCGGACCGCCACGCCGCGCCCCTCACCGCGGGCCGCGACGACGTGCTCCACGGGATGCGCACGCGCGTCATCGACGAGGACGTGACGGTCCACTCGGTCTCGGCCGGACTCGACTACCCCGGCGTCGGGCCGGAGCACGCGATGTTCCGGGACCTCGGCCGCGCGGAGTACACCGGCGTGACCGACGACGAGGCGCTCGCGGCGTTCCGCGAGCTGAGCGAGGCAGAGGGCATCATCCCCGCCCTCGAGTCGGCCCACGCCGTCGCCCGCGCCGTCGAACTCGCGGAGAACGGCGCCCACGACACCATCCTCGTCAACCTCTCCGGCCGGGGCGACAAGGACATGGCGACCGCCGCGACCCACTTCGACCTCGGCTGACGGTGGGCACCGGAGGGGTGACGCCGCGAGGTGACCCCGGCGGACGCGAGCGGACCGTCCGGCCCACAGCCAGAACCGTTACCACGTGGCAGCCCCTCCTCCCCCCATGGTCTCGACGACGGTGACGGGCGGCGTGCTGGCATCGGCTGGAGCGACGACGCGGGCCCTCGCGGCACTGGCGCCCCTCCAGAGCGGCCTCCTCGGGGACCCGCTCGGGAAGCTCCTCGTCGCGGTCGTGGTCCTGCTCGTGGTCGTGTTCGTCGGGCGCTTCGTCCTCGCGGTGGCCTGGAAGCTCCTCCTCGTCGCGGCCGTGCTCATCGGCGCGGCGTGGCTCGTGAGCGTCTTGCTCCCCTGAGCCGGGTAGCCGCGGCGACGCGCGCCGGCTCGGCGACGCCCGGTCAGCCCTCGACGGCTCCGGCGTCGACCGCGCGCGCCCAGTCGAGCACGTTCGCGACCACGTCGTGGCCCACGCCCGTGAGCACGCTCTCGGGGTGGAACTGCACGCACTCGATGGGGTGCTCCCGGTGACGCACGCCCATCACGAGCTCCATCGTCTCGGCGTCCGTCGTGTCGCGATCCGTCGCCTCGCCGTCCGCAGCCCGGCCGCCGGCTGCCGCGCCGCCGGCCGCCTCGTGGGTGGTCGTCGCCGTGACAGCGAAGCAGTCGGGGACGGTCTCCGCCACGAGGGAGTGGTACCGTCCCGCGGCGAAGCCCTGCTCGAGGCCGGCGAACGCGCCACGGCCGTCGTGTTCGACCGGGAAGGCCTTGCCGTGGACCGGCTCCGGCGCGTGGCCGACGCTGCCGCCGTAGGCGTAGACGGCGGCCTCGAGACCGAGACAGACCCCGAAGGTCGGGACGTCCGGCGCGAGTTCGCGGAGCACCGCGGTCGTCACGCCGACGTCGCGCTCGTTCTTCGGGTGGCCCGGGCCGGGACTGAGGAGGACGACGTCGGGCTCCTCGGCGCGCACGGCGGCGAGACTCGCGGTGTTCTTCAGGACCGCCGTCTCCACCCCGGGGTGCTCGGAGACGTACTCCACGAGGTTGTACGTGAACGAGTCGAAGTTGTCGACGAAGACGGCCTTCATGGCTCGCCCCCGTCGCCGGCGGCCGGCGGCCGGTCGGCGGTCCCGGGCTCGGACTCCGCGTCGGAACCGTCCGGGACGTCCGGGCCGACGTCGGCGTTCGGCGTGATGGCGTCGAGGGCGTCGAGCACGGCGCCCATCTTCCCCTCAGTCTCGTAGTACTCGCTCGCGGGGTCGGAGTCCGCGACGACGCCCGCGCCGGCCTGGACGGTGATGGTGTCCCGCGTGGGCGTCCCGTCCGCCCCCGTGCCGGCGGCGCCGCGCTCCACCACCGCGGTGCGGATGACGATGGCGAAGTCAGCGTCGCCGGTCCACGAGAAGTAGCCGATGCCGCCGCCGTAGACGCCACGGGGACCGGCCTCGAGGTCGTCGATGATCTCCATCGCGCGCACCTTCGGCGCGCCCGAGAGCGTGCCCGCGGGGAACGTCGCGCGCGCGGCGTCAAAGGCGTCGGCGTCGGCCGCCAGCGCGCCCGTCACCGTCGACTCGATGTGCTGGACGTGGCTGTACTTGAGCACGCGCATGAACTCGGGCACGCGCACGCTCCCCGGCTCCGAGACGCGGCGCACGTCGTTGCGCGCGAGGTCGACGAGCATGGTGTGCTCCGCGCGCTCCTTCTCGTCGGCGAGCATCTCGCCCGCGAGCCGCCGGTCCTCGACGGGGCTCGCGCCGCGGGGGCAGGTCCCGGCGATGGGGTTCGACACGACGGTGCCGTCACGGACCGAGACGAACGTCTCCGGGCTCGCGCCGACCACGGCGCGCTCCCCGTGGTCGAGCACGTACATGTACGGCGAGGGGTTCACCGACCGGAGCGACTCGTACAGCGCGAGGACGTCCAGGTCGCCGGTCAGCCGGCGGCGCCGCGAGACGACCCCCTGGTAGATGTCGCCGTCGAGGACGTGGCGCTTCGCGGTCTCGACGGCCGCCTCGTAGTCCTCGCGGGGGTTCGCGGTCTCCTCGTCGAGGTCGAACCCCCCGGTCCGGGGCGGCTCGGCGTCGGCGAGCGTCGCCGAGACGTGGGCGGCCTCCGCGACGAGGTCGTCGTACACCGTGCCGGGGTCCGCAGTGCCGGCCTCGCTGCCGACGACGGGGGTGAACACGAGCCGGACCTCGTCGCTCGCGTGGTCGAAGACCAGGGTCTTCGTCGTGAGCACGAACGCGGCGTCGAGGTCGGCCCCCGGCGGACGCTCGACGCCCACCTCGTCGAGCCAGCAGTCGTACACCGCGTCGTAGCCGAGGAACCCGACGAGCCCGCCGTCGAGGAGCTGGCGGTCGGTGTCCGGGAACCCGCGCCGGTCGGCGTCGGGGAGCGCGGCCCGGAGTGCGTCGAGCGTGTCGCCCGCGTCGGCGAGCGCCTCGCAGTCCGGGACGTACCGGCCCGCGCCGGTGCCGCCGAGGCGCTGGACCCGCACGTCGTCGGCGCGCACGCTCACGACCGCGTCGGGGTCGTAGCCGAGGAAGGAGAAGCGGGCGTGGCGGTCCTCGCCGTCCGTCCCGGGCGGCCGGAACGCGGCGCCCGGGTCGCTCCCGGGGGTCTTCTCGCCCCCGCTCTCGAGCAGGAAGGAGTGGCCGTCGCCCGCGGCCGTGGCCGCGGCGGGGTCCCGGCCGGTCAGTGCGGCGTACGCCGCGAGCGGCGAGACGTCGACGTCGAGTGTCGCCGCGAGGCGGACGACGGCGGGGCCGCCGCCGGACGCGAGGTCGACGAAGCCGGCCCGGTCGCGGTCGAACGTGGGGGCGCCGTCGTCCCCACCGGCGGCGCCGGACGCACCGGCGTTCTCGCTCATCCGCTCGCCCCCGCGGACGCGGCGCGGTCGACGAACGCGCGCACCGCGTCGTGGTCCTTCACGCCCCCGGCGCTCTCGACGCCCGAGGCGACGTCGACCGCGAACGGGCCGGCCGCCGCGACGGCCTCGGCGACGTTCTCGGGCGTGAGCCCGCCCGCGAGCACCACCGGCACCGGGAGGTCGGCGACGAGGTCGCCGCTCGCCGTCCAGTCGTGGGTCCGGCCAGTGCCGCCCGCGCCGGCGGCGTCGGTCGAGTCGAGGTGGATCGCGTCGGCCGCGTCGGCGTACCGCCGCGCCGTCTCGCGGTCGACACCCGCGTCCACCGTCTTCACCACGGCGGCGCCGGTCGACTCGCGCAGGCGCTCGAGGTCGGCGGGCGCCACCTCGCCGTGCAGCTGGACGGCGTCGACGCCCGTCTCGCCGACGAGCGCCGCGGCGCGGTCCGGGAACGTGACGAGCACCGTGGTGACGAACGGCGGGACCCGGTCGACGAGCGCGGCCGCGCGCTCGGCGGGCACCTCGCGAGGCGTGTCGACCGGCACGTCCACGACCACCCCGACCGCGTCGGCGCCCGCGGCGACGACCGCGTCGACGTCGACCTCGCGGGTCAGGCCGCAGATCTTCGTGCGGGTCCGGGCGCCCGCGGGGGCGATCGGCCCGTCACCGGCGGGAGTCACCTCGTCGTCCGCCGCCATCTCACTCGGCCTCTGCGGGCGTGCCGCGGAGCGCCTCGAGTTTCGCCGCGGCGGCCCCGCCGTCGATGGCCTGCGCGGCGCGCTCCGCGCCGTCCGCGAGCGATGACGCCGCGCCGGCGACGTAGATGGCGGCACCGGCGTTGGCGAGGATCACGTCCCGCTTCGCCCCGGTGACCTCGCCGGTCACGACGCCCTCGAGGTCCGCGGCGTTGGCGGCGGGGGAGCCGCCCGCGATGGCGTCGATGGGGTGCTCCGCGAGACCGAAGTCGGCAGGCGCGACGGTGTAGGTCTCGGTGTCGTCGCCGTCGACCTCCGCGACGGTGGTCTCGGCGTGGACGCCGATCTCGTCGAGGCCGTCGCCGTGGACGACGAGCGCGCGCTCGACGTCGAGTCGGGCGAGCGCCCGCGCGAGCAGGGGCACGAGGTCCTGGTCGTAGACGCCGACCACCTGCGCGTCCGCGCCCGCGGGGTTCGTGAGCGGCCCCAGGACGTTGAACACCGTCCGCATCCCGAGCTCCTTCCGCGGGCCGATGACCGCCTTCATCGCGGGGTGGAACACCGGCGCGAGCATGAACCCGATGCCGTCCCGCTCGATGGCGGCCTCGACCGCGGGCGGCTCGGCCTCGACGTCGACGCCGGCCTCGGCGAGGGCGTCGGCGCTGCCCGACGACGAGGAGACCGAGTAGTTGCCGTGCTTCGCGATCGCGACGTCCGCCCCCGCCGCGACGACCGCGCTCGTCGTCGAGACGTTGATGGTGTCGTGGTCGTCGCCGCCCGTCCCGCAGGTGTCGACGAGCGGCTCGCGGTCGGGGGAGATGGTCCGCGCCGCCGCGCGCATCCCCTCGGCGAAGCCGGCGATCTCGGCCTCGGTCTCGCCCTTCGCGCGGAGCGCGGCGAGCAGCGCCCCGATCTGTGCCTCGGTGGCCTCCTCGAACACCGCGGTCGATGCCTCGCGGGCCTCCGCGAGCGTGAGGTCCTCACCGTCGGTCACGCGCCTGATATAGTCCTGCATTGGAGTCACCGATGTACTGGTTCGCTCTGTGATGTACAAATGAGTACATCGCAATAAGCGTGTCGGGGCGGGGGCGTCGTGATAGCCGACCGAAGACTCTTGGCGGGTCGCGCCGCAGGGGCCCACGTGCCACGACGCGTCGACGAACCGCCGACGGAGACCGGGGCGACCGCGCTCCTCGTCCTCGGCGCAGCGGGCGCGGTCGTCGGGGCAATCCTTCCGTGGAAGGTCACGTTCTACCTCGGCGGACCGGTCGCGGGCGGTCCGCCCGCGCAGACCGGCGTCGCGGTCGGCTGGGGGCTGGCGACGGCGGGGTTCGCGCTCGCTGCGCTCGCCGTCCGGCGTCGCCGGGAGTGGCGATCCGCGGCGCCGTTGGTCTTCCTGGCCGGCGCGCTCGTCCTCGCGGTGACCGCCGCGGCCATCCGACCGTTCTCCGGTGCGGGCCTCGATGGCGTGGGGGTCACGCTCACCGCCCTCGCGGGGATGACCGTCGCGCTCGCGGGCGCGGTCGGGCGCGTCGCGACGAGGGGCCGAGATCTGCCCGAACCGCTGGGGGGACTGCCGGTGCCCCGACGGGGGCTCGGTGCACTCGCCGCCGCCGGCGGCCTGCTCGGCGTCGCCTTCGTCCTGACCGACGCGGCGGTCACCGGCGGGCTGGTCCACTACGACGCCGCCAGCTGGTTCGGGCTCGGCTTCCTCGCGGCGCTGGCCGTGGTCGGTGGCGGCCCGGCGTGGTCCCGACCCACGGGGCTGGTCGCCGCGGGCTGGGGCGCCGCGGGCCTCGAGGCGGCGGTGGCAGGGGCCACGGCCGGGACGGCGCCGTGGTGGGC
>JBDGTC010000103.1:0-13907 GCA_042217215.1 Halobacteriaceae archaeon | reverse complement strand
CGACACCGACGACGACAACCTCACCGACGGCTTCGAAGTCGCGCACGGCACCGACCCGACCGACGCCGACACCGACGACGACGGCCTCACCGACGCCGACGAGCGCGCGGACGACACCGACCCGACCGCCGCGGACACGGACGGCGACGGCCTCGACGACCCCATCGAGGCCAGTGGCCCCACCGACCCCGCGCGCGCCGACACCGACGCCGACGGCCTCGCCGACCCCGAGGAGCGCCGCGGGCGCACGCCACCGACCGACGCCGACGCGGACGACGACGGCCTCCCGGACGGCGCGGAGATAAACGAGGCCGGGAGCGACCCGCTCGTCCCGGACACCGACGGCGACGGGCTCGCGGACGGCCGGGAGGTCGACGCCGGCGCGGACCCCGTCGCGACCGACACCGACCGCGACGGCCTCGACGACGCCGCCGAACTCGCCGCCGGCACCGAGCCCGCCGACGCCGACACCGACGGCGACGGCCTCACCGACGGCCAGGAGGTCGAGAAGACGCGCTCCGACCCGCTCGCGGCGGACGGCGACGGGGACGGCCTCGAGGACCCCGCGGAACTCGACGCGGGGACCGACCCCGCCGCGGCCGACACCGACGGCGACGGCCTAGACGACGCCGCCGAGCGCGCGGGCGAGACCGACCCGACGCTCGCCGACTCCGACGCCGACGGGCTCGACGACGCGGCGGAGGTCGACGGCCCGACCGATCCGCTCCACCCCGACACCGACGGCGACGACCTGCATGACGGCGCGGAGGCCGCGAACGGCACGGACCCGCTCGCCCGCGACACCGACGGCGACGGCCTCGCCGACGGCACCGAGGTCACCTCCCTCGGCACCGACCCGCTCGCCGCGGACTCCGACGGCGACGGCGTCGGCGACGCCGCGGAGTTCGGCGGCGGTGCGGCGGGGCCGGCCCAGGACACCGACGGCGACGGGCTCTCGGACGTCGGCGAGGCCGAACTCGGCACCGACCCGCGGCTCGCGGACACCGACGGCGACGGGCTCGCGGACGGCGCGGAGCTGTCGGGCGCGACGGCCGGCGGCGTCCGGCTGCCGGGTGCGGACCCGACCGCGATGGACCTCTACGTGCAGCTCGACTACGCCGCGGCGGCGACCCCGAGGGACTGGCGCTTCGTCGAGGACGTCGCCGCGCAGTTCGCCGCGATGCCGGTCGTCAACCCCGACGGCTCGACGGGCATCGACCTCCACGTCGCGAACGGCACCCACCTGGCCGCGAACGTCACCTTCACCGGCGGGAACTACGGCGAGATTCGCGCGACCTACCGCGAGCGTCTCCTCGGCCAGCGGGCAGGGGTCTACCACGAGGTGCTGTTCGTCGCGTTCGCGACGGGCGACGGCCTCGACGGGTACGGCGACGTGGGCGGGGACTTCGCGGTCGTCGAGGCGGGTCTCGCAGAGCGCGTCCAGCGCAACATGGTGGTCCACGAGCTGCTCCACAACGTGCTGGGCCCGCTAGAGCGCGGCGCGGTCTGTGCGGACGACCCCATCCACTACTGCGAGGACGGGTGGCTCCAGGCCTTCGTCGACGCGGGCGAGGACGAGTTCCTGCCCGAGCCCCTCGCCAGGGAGCTGCGCGCCGACGGGTTCGCGGGGTGAGGAGGCCGCCCGACCCGCGAACTCACGCGCACGTCACCCCCGATACGCGTCGAGGCGCCCGAGCAGCGTCCCCAGGTCGCCGCGGTACCGAGCGGTCAGCTCCCGGACGACGAGCCGGTCCGCGGCGGGCACGCCGAGCCCCCGGAGGACGCCGAGGTAGACGGCTCCGCCGACGACGATGCCGAGCGCGATGCCGACGGGGCCGCCCAGCACAGTCCCGCCCGCACCGCCCGGCACCGCCCCGCCCAGCACCGCCCGGACCGTCGCCATCGCGAGCGCCATGCACCCGCCCGCGACGACGGGCAGCGCGAACGTGCGGTCGAATGGCCACAGCCCCTCGAAGCGCCGAAGCAGGAGCGCCTGCACGCCGTTCTGGACAGCGAGCGAGAGCGAGGTGCCCAGCGCCGCGCCCGCGAGCCCGAAGCGCACGACGAAGAGATACGAGAGCACGAGGTTCGAGACCGCGAGCAGCCAGTCGAGTACCATCCGCGCGTACTGGTGGTCGGTGAGGAGGAGGTGCCACCCCGTCGCGCCGACCGCGCTCCCGACGAACACGCCGCCGAGGTAGATGGCCAGCGGCGCGTAGCCGGCGACGTACGCGGGGCCGAACAGCCCGAGCAGCGCCCGGCCGTACACGAGCTGGACCGCGACCAGCGGCACCACCGCCGTCACGACGAGCCGCGTGACCGCGGTGTAGACGGCGTTCAGCGTCGGCACCGCGCCGCGGTCGTAGAGGTCCGAGGCAACGTGCGGCATGAGCTTGTTGAACGAGATGAGGGGGAGCCACGCCACCGCGACCAGCACGAGCACCGCGCCGTAGACCCCCGTCGCGCTCGCCGAGAGCAGGACACCCACGAGCAGGATGTCGAGCCGGTTCTGGAACACCTTCCCGAGCCCCGAGGCCGTCACCGGGACGGCGTGGTTGAGGTACCGCCGGAGCTCCGCGCGCCACCCCCGCACCGACGGCCGGATGCCGCTGACCCCGACGACCGCCCGGAGCCCGAGGAGCGCGAGCAGGCCGACCGCGAGGGCGATGGCACCCACCACGCCGACGACGGTGTAGCCCAGCGCGAGCGCGACGCCGACCGCCGCGAGCCGCGCGCCGGGATACAGCACCTGGTTGAACAGCACGGAGCCGTTCGCGGAGCCCACCGCCCGCAGCACGGCGGCGTGGACCCGGACCAGCCCCGTGACGACCACCAGCACGGCGAACATCCGGAGCGTCGGCGGGAGCAGGGGGTGCTCGAGCGTGTGCGCGTCGATCCAGCCCGCCGCGAGGAAGAGCCCGGCGCCGAGGAGCGACCCGACGGCGAGCGTCGTCGCGTACGCCAGGCCCACCATCGCGCCGCGGCGCGCGGGCGCGTCGGCGTCGGCGGGGACGTAGCGCTGGAGCGTCGGCACGGCGCCGAAGGGCGCGAACCGCCCGACGAGCTGGCCGACGCGCCACCCGAGCGCGTACACGCCGTAGACGACCGGCCCGAGCGCCCGCGCGAGCACGAACTCCGTCGCGAGGACGAGGACGCGCTGGACCGAGAAGCCACCCGCCGTGACGACCGAGCCGTGCGCGATGGTCACCAGCGCCTCGCGGGTTTCGGGCGTCGGCTCGCCGGTGCCACCGTCTGTGCCCCCGCTGGCGGACGTCGACGAGCCGGCGCCGTCCTCGGTCACGGTGCTCCCGTCGCTCCCCGCGGCTGGCTAATAAACCAGCGGGCTATGGCCGCGGGCCGTCGACCGCAGCACGTCACGTCCAGCAGGAGTCGAACGGAGCACCGTGACGGCCCCGGGCCGAGCCCCGGGCAAAGTCTTAAGGCCATTATCGCAGTAATCATTATCCAGAGTATGACCTTCTACGACCGGGAGGCAGAGCTCGACGCGCTCGAGTCCGCCCACACGGCCGACGAGCACGCCTTCTACGTCGTCTACGGTCGCCGGCGAGTGGGGAAGACGGAGCTCCTCAAGGGGTTCTGCCGCGACCGGCCTCACATCTACTACCTCGCGGCCGAGGAGGCCGAGCACAGACAGCGCGAGAAGTTCGTCGAGCAGATCGCCGCACACCGAGACGAACGCGTCCCGCGCATCGACGGCTGGGAGGACGCCCTAAACTACCTCGGCGAGGCGATGGCAGACGAGAAGCTCGTCGTGGTAATCGACGAGTTCCCGTACCTGATCGCCGAGAACGACTCGCTGCCCTCGTACGTCCAGGGGTTCGTGGACGAGACAGTCCGGGAGACAGAATCGATGCTGGTCCTCTGTGGGTCGAGCGTCGGGACGATGGAGTCGGCGGTCCTCGGTCACGAGAGCCCACTCTACGGTCGTCGAACCGGCCAGATCGACCTCCAGCCGTTCTCCTTTGCCGAGGCGAACCGGGTCATCGGCTACGACGGGCAGGACGCGATACGGTCATTCGCCGTCACCGGGGGGACACCGATGTACCTCACGCTGTTCGACTACGACCGGCCCCTCCTCGACAACATCCGGTCCACGATACTGGATCCGACGGCCGTGCTGTACAACGAACCGGAGTTCCTGCTCCGGACCGAGCTACGGAAGCCCGCCCGGTACCTGAGCATCCTCGAGGCGGTAGCGACGGGTCGGACGACGCCGAACGAGATCGCCGGAGTGACGGGAATCGACGTCGGCCCGCTCTCGAAGTACCTCCAGACGCTCCGACAGCTCCGACTCGTCGACCGCGCGGTGCCCGTCACCGCGACCGGCGAGCGGTCGAAGCGGTCGCGGTACCGGATCGCGGACGAGTTCCTCCGGTTCTGGTTCAGGTTCGTGGAGCCGAACCGGTCGAGTATCGAGGAGGCCCCCGACGTCGCCCTCCGGGGGACCATCGAACCGAACCTGCCCGACCACGTCGCCACCACGTTCGAGACGATCTGTCGGGAGGCCGTCTGGGAGGCCGTCCGACAGGACCGCCTCGCCCCCTACGCCGAGGTCGGGAGCTGGTGGTACGGCGAGGACGAGATCGACGTCGTCGCGCTCGCACCGGACGACGACCGCATCCTCCTCGGCGAGTGCAAGTGGACGAGCCAGCCGGTCGGACCGTCACTCGTCTCGGACCTCCGCGAGACGGCCGACCTCGTTAGGTGGGGACCCGACGCGCGCGACGTCGAGTTCGCGCTGTTCTCGCGGAGCGGGTTCGTCGACGGATTGCGAGACGACCTCGACCGGCGGTGGACCCTGTTCGACGTCGAAGACCTCCTCCAGCTGTTCGCCGCGGGGGCCGACGGCCGCGCGTGAGCCCGCGAGGGCCGACCGCCCCGCTCGGCGGCGACGAACCCGCCGATACCGCTTTCACACCAGCAACAGCACGACCGCGTACCCCGCCGCGCCGAGCGCGAACGCCGAGAAGCGGCTCTCCTGTTCCGCGGGCACCTCCTCCTTCACGACGTTGAGGATCACCCCGCCCGCGAGGAAGGCGAAGAGCACCGCCAGGGCCTGCCGGTCCATCGGGACGACGAACCCCACCGCGACGCCGAGGCCGATGGCCCCGGCGAGCACCCACCGGCCCCGGTCGTGGTAGGCCGCGCCGTGGTGGTGGCGCAGGCCCCAGTCGTTGACGAGGAAGTGCAATCCCATCGCGACGCCGAACAGCAGCAGGCTCGCGAGGCCGGGCACCTCGCGGTGGAGCAGGAGGTACCCCACGAGGACGTTGTAGCACGCGAAGGCGATGACGTGGAACCAGAAGACCCGGAGACCGTCGCCGGTCCCGTCCGCGCCGGCCGCGACGGCCGCAGCCGCGTCACGGCCGGCCGCCTCCGCCGACCCGCGCTTGGCCGCCTGCTCCACCCCGTAGTACGCCACGAAGCCCGCGAGCGCGACGAGGTAGACGTGGCGCTCGAGGAAGGCGACGCCCAGCGGCTCGTCGCCGACGTGGGCCGCGGCCGCGCTCACCTCCGGGAGGACGTGGACGAAGACGTACGCGACGGAGACGCCACCGGAGAGCGACAGCCAGCGGCTTCGCGGGAGGCGGTCGAGGACGTGGAGGCGCCCGCCGAGGAGGTGGACGGCGGCGAGGGCCGCGGCGACGACGATGGCGACAACGTCGACCGCCGGAGCTGCCGAGGCGTGGGTGGGCACCGGCACGGAGTTGGGGCGCGGGCGGGGTAACGGTCCGGCCTACCCGACGAGGACGGGGACCGGCGGGCCGGACCCACGAACGTTAACTACCGGCCGCGCGCCTGCCCGGCATGGACACGCGACGGACCGCCCGCGGGCTGCTCGCGCTCACGCGGCCCTCGAACTCCGTCGCGGGCGGCGTGCTCACCTTCGTCGGCGCGTACGTCGCCGGCGGCCTGTCGACGCCGGTCCCCGTCGCGCTCGCGGTCGGCGCCACCGTCGCGGCCTCCGCGGGCGGGATGGCCGTCAACGACTACTTCGACCGCGAGGTCGACGCCGTCAACGACCCCGACCGCCCCATCCCCTCGGGCGCGGTCTCGCCCCGGGGCGCGCTCGCGCTCGCCGGCGCCTGCTTCGTAGCCGCGGTCGCGATGGCCTTGGCCCTCCCGCCGCTCGCCATCGCCGTCGCGGGCGTGAACCTCGTCGCGCTGGTGGCGTACACCGAGTACGTGAAGGGCACGCCCGGGCTCGGGAACGCGCTCGTGGCGTACCTCGGCGGCTCCACCTTCCTCTTCGGCGCGGCGGCGGTCGAGGGGCTCTCGGCCGGCCCGCTCGTGCTGTTCGCGCTCGCCGCGCTCGCGACGTTCGGGCGCGAGGTCGTGAAGGACGTCGAGGACCGCCCCGGCGACGAGGCCGCGGGGCTGCAGACGTTGCCCGTCGTCGTCGGTGACCGCCCGGCGCTCGCCCTCGCAGCGTGCGCGGTGGTGGTCGCCGTGGCCGCCAGCCCGCTGCCGTACCTCCACGGCTCGTTCGGGGTGACCTACCTCGCGCTCGTGGTGCCCGCGGACGTGGCGATGCTCGCGGCGGCGGGCCGGGCGTTCGCCGACCCCGCCGCCGGCCAGCGCCTGCTCAAGGCCGGGATGTACGCGGCGACCGCGGCGTTCGTCGTGGGGCGAGCGGTCCCCACGGTCTGACCAGTCGGGCCGAACAGTTATGAGCCGGCAGGTCCCGAGGGCCGCCGAACCGGCCACTGAGGCCGCCGTCGCGGGCGCTCTCCCCCGCCATCATAAAGAATATATGGCGCTCACGTGACGTTCCATCCAGATGCTACTCCGGGGAGTTGGCTCCCGTTCTCGGCGTCCCCCGTCCACGGTGGGCAGGTGTGACTGCCATGTATGAGGTGGGCGACCCCCTGGGGGACCTCTCCGTGCCGCCGGGCACGAACCTCCTCGTCTCCGGGCCCCCGATGACCGGCAAGCGCGCGCTCGCCTTCCGCGTCCTCGCCAACGGCGTCGAGCGCGAGGAGGGCGCCATCGTCGTCTCCACGAAGGACAACGCCACCCGCGTGCGCTCGGCGTTCCACGAGCACGCCCCCGACGCGACGCTCGGCATCGTCGACTGCGTCACGCGCCAGCAGGGGATGGCCGCCGAGGACGAGGACCTCACCCGCTACGCGTCCTCGCCGAACGACCTCACCGGCATCGGCATCGAGCTCTCGGAGCTCCTCCAGGAGTTCTACCAGGACCGCGGCCACGAGCGCAACCGCGTCCTGCTGTACTCGCTGTCGACGCTCCTGATGTACTCGAACCTCCAGACGGTGTTCCGCTTCCTCCACGTGTTCACCGGCCGCGTGCAGAGCGTCGACGGCCTCGGCCTGTTCGTCATCGACGCCACCGCCCACGACGACCAGACGATGAACACCCTCAAGCAGCTCTTCGACGGCATCGTCGAGGTCCAGGAGGTCGACGACGAGCGCCGGTGCCGGGTCACGGGGATGGGCGCCGGGACGACCGACTGGACGCCGTTCTGAGGCGGGGGTCGGCCCCGCGCCGGGGGTCGCCGGTCGGCCACGCGGCCGACCTTTTTGCGCCCGGCGCCCCACGGGACCTCCATGTCAGTGGACACCGACGCGGAGCTCCGCGAGGTACTCGGCGCCGACCGCATCGTCGTGATCGGCGCCTCGACCACGCCCGAGAAGGACGCCCACGAGGTGCCCGCGTACCTCCAGGACCACGGCTACGAGATCGTCCCGGTCAACCCGTACGCCGACGAGGTCCTCGGCGAACCGGCGTACGACGACCTCGCGGACGTCCCCGGCCCCATCGCGGTCGTCGACGTGTTCCGCCCCGCCGAAGAGGTCGCCGGCATCGTGGACACGGCCATCGAGCGCGGCGACGTCGACACCGTCTGGACCCAGCTGGGCATCGTCGACGACGAGGCCGCCGAGCGCGCCCGCGAGGCCGGCATCCGCGTGGTGCAGGACCGGTGTCTCCGCATCGAGCACGACCGCCTGCTGGGCGATTGAGGGGGCCGGGAGTCGACGCTCCGCGGTACACCGGGCGGGCCCACCGAGTGCCGACGGTCCCGTGGACGAACGCGACGGCGGGGACCTACTCGTCGCCCTCGCAGGTTCCGCCTCCGGGCCACGCGGAGGCCTCGTAGAACGCGAGTCCCCCGGACGGCGACGCGATGAGAAAGAGGTCCCGTGGTGGATCGAGAGTCACGCTCGCCGACGCACCGCTGACTTCCGCGACGACTCGATCGACGGACCCGGTGATGTACTCGGCGAGGGTCTTCGATGCGTCCGCCGAGACGCTGACCGACCTGGAACGCTCCACCCGATAGCCGCCGCCAGACGTCGCGGTCTGTAGTTTCAGGTGAAAGGCTGTCTCGGACTGGTACCGGTTCTCTAGTCTGATCGGAACGTAACACGGGTCCTTCTCGGACGGCGCGGCGCGCGTTCCGGCGCAACCACCCAAAACTGGTAATGCGACTACGCCGGCGCGGACGAAATCGCGCCTCGTCCGGGGATGCATGGCCATAAATTCAGTATCGACAACCAAAATAGTTGGCCCGGCGGCCGGCAGCCACGTCGTGCCGTCCCGGCACGATAGAGCCCCGGACGGGAGTCGGACGGGCGACGCCGACTACCCGGCCGAGGCACCCTCGTCGCTCGCCTCGCCAGCCGCCTCACTCGACTCCCCGGCCGGCTCGGCCCCGTCGCGCCCGGCCGCCGCCCCGGCGACCGCCGCCTCGACGTCGACGCCCCGTTCCTCGGCGAGCGCGTCGAGCACCGCGCGCTGTTCGGCGACCTGCTCTTCCAGTTCGACGACGCGCTCGCGGGTGTCCTCGACCGTCTCGCGGGTCTCCGCGAGCGACTGGCGCACCTCCTCGAGCCGGGCGTAGAGCTTCTCCGCCACGTCGCCGAGCTTCTGGAGCTTCTTCGCGGTGCTCCCGAGTCCCATGTGTCCCCACTCGCCGTTCGAGCACCGTAAGTCCTCGTCCCGCGACCGCGCCGGCTGCCGGGCCGGTCCGGTACACGTATCCGGGTGCCAGCCGACGCCCCGGGCATGCGACCTGCCGACGCCGCGGCCTGGGTGGGCGCGCTGGCCTCCCTCGCGGGGCTCGTCCTCGTCGGGGCCTCCTACGCGCTCGTCGACGCGGGGTCGGTCGCGGTGTACTACGGCACCGCGGCGGTCGGGCCGCCCGCGCTCGCGCTGTTCCTCGCGGTGACGCTCGTCGCGCTCCCCGCCGGGGCGACCGGGCGCGCCGACGCGCCGACGGTCGCCGGCCTCGGCGTGGTCTTCGGCGTCGTCGTCGCCCTCGCCGGGCTCTGGTGGGCCGCGATCGCCGGCGACGTGGTCGGCGGGCTCGCGGTGGCGGCGACCTTCGACGCCCACCGGTGGCTGTTCGCGGGGTCGGGGGTCGTCCTCGCGCTCGCGAGCGCTGTCTACGCGTGGCGGGTCGTCTGAGCGGCGCGCGGCCGTCGGCCGGGCGGCGCCGGGAACCTGACGGCCACGTCGGGTGTCGAAAGGCCCATATGGCAGTGCGGCCTCCTCCAAGATGGACTAGGCTGGGCGGCCAGGCCCCGCCCTTCGCCCGCGAGATGGTCTTCAGCGGGAGCCGAACGTCGGGGACGTCCGGGCAGACCGGGACGGGCCCCGGAAGCCGACGTCGAAGCCTCGTCCGTCGGGGACGGCGGTCCGCGGCGCGCGTCCGCAGGGACGTGGCGTCGGGGTTCGTCGGCGGTACCGGGTCAGGCACGGAAGTGAGCAGCCCACCGCCGAACGCCCGTCGCTCGCCGGGTCGCGGGGTGGAGGAGGCGACCGGGACTCCCCCGTTCCGGAACGCCCGGGCAACTCCGATTCGTCCGCCATTCATCCCGCATCACACCGCCGAGCGGCGGCGCTCCCGTCGCTCAGGCGCCGCGCTCGCCCGGCCCGCGGGTGACCAGCTCGCCGCCGATCTCGACGCCGCCCTCGAGGGTGCGCGTCGGGTACGGGATGTCGATACCCGCCTCGTCGAAGCGCTCCTTCACGGCGGTGACGTACTCGGAGCGGATCTTCACGAAGTCCGAGCGGCTGGGGTCGGCGATCCAGACGCGGGACTGCAGCCCGACCGAGGAGTCGCCGAGCTCGGTCAGTCGGACCGACGGTGCGGGCTCGTCGAGGATGTCGGGGTGGGCTTTTGCCTCCTCGACGATGATGTCGGTCGCGGCCTCGATGTCGTCGTCGTAGCCGATGCCGAACACGAACTTCAGCCGGAGGGTGTCCTTCGCGACGGGGTTCTTGATGACGCCGCCGGTGAGCTGCGCGTTGGGCACGGTGAGCAACTCGTTGTCGAAGGTGCGCACGCGCGTGACGCGCATCGAGATGTCCTCGACGACGCCCGCGTTGGCGTCCCACTCGATCCAGTCGCCGATCCGGAACGGCTTGTCGGTGTAGATGAACACGCCCGCCACGAAGTTCTTGATGATGTCCTGGGTCGCGAAGCCGATGGCGAGCGTCGCGGCCGCCGCGACGGTGGCCAGGGACTGGAGGAAGTTGCCGTACCCCGCGAAGCCGAAGGCGACGGCGAGGCCGGTGAAGACGACGGCCGCGTTCACGAGTTTGCGCAGCGGCTTCCTGGCGTGGGCGTCGAGGTCCCGGGCCTGGAGCACCCGGTCGAACAGCGGCACGAGGACGGCGCGGCTGACCACCCAGAAGGCCAGCAGCACGGCCACGAACACGGCGAACGAGGCGACGGCCTCGGCCGCCGGGACGCCGAGGTCCGCGAGGTACTCCGCGAGCGGCCCGCCAGGCCGGTCGCCCCCGGCAGCCTGAGCCAGCGTCGGGGGCCCGTTCGATGCCACGGGCGTCATCGTCGGTACACGGCGGTGTGCCCGCGCGTCTCGACCAGCTCCGCGTCGACGCGGTCGCCGAGGTCGTCGGCGAGCGCGTCGGTGGGCTGGGTCCGGGCCGCCCGGAGGAACTTCGCCTTCACCAGCTCGCGGTCGTCCAGCTGGTCGTCGAGCTCGTCGACGACCGCGTCCACGCCCGCCTTCCCGACCCACACGGTGACGTCGAGGTCGTGTATCTTCTGGCGGAGCTCCCGGGAGTCAGTCATGGCCCGGGGTTCTCCCCCCAGCGGCATGAAGACTGCGGCCCACAGGTTCTGTGGTGGCGGGACTCGTGCTGGCGAGGTGGGCTCCGACGTCACTCGTAGGGGTACCGCGCCTGCGCGCCACAGTCACACGTCCGGACGACGTGGCCGTCCTGCGTCCGGACGCGCACGGTGAGGCCCGCGCGCTGGTACCGGTCGCAGGCGCCACAGGTGCGCCGCTCGAACCCCCGCGGGAACGGGAGGCGGTGGCGCTCGGCGAGGCGCCGCGCGAGCCGGACGTACCGCCGGGCGCGGTCCTCCTCGTCGGCCCGCGCGGCCGCGCGAGCCTGCGCCTCGAGGACCGCGATCCGCTCGGCGGCGACGTCGTCCGCACTGGGCATACCGACCGGAGGGGCCGACCGGTCACCAGCCTTGCGCTTCCGGAACCCCTATGGCCGGCCCGGTCGGCGACCGGGTGTGCGCGTCTGCAACTACCTCGAGCTCGAGGACCGCCTCGCCCGCGCGGGCATCGGGAGCGCCGCCGACCAGCAGCGCGCGGCCCTCGAGCGCGCGGGCGACGTCGAGGTGCTCACGAGCCCGTGGCGCGGCGGCTCGCCGGTCGGCGCGGCGCGCTCGCTGCTCGCGGGCGAGGGCGCGTTCCGGGGCTACGACGTGGCACACTGCAACCTCATCGGCCCGGGCTCGGTCGCCGTCGCCAGACACGCCCGCCGGACGGGGCGACCCCTCGTCCTCCACGCCCACGTCACCCGCGAGGACTTCGCCGGCAGCTTCCGCGGCTCGACCACCGTCGCGCCCGCGCTCGGGCGCTACCTCCGGTGGTTCTACTCGCAGGCCGACCTCGTGCTCTGCCCCTCGGAGTACACGCGGGGGCTCCTCCGGGAGTACCCCGTGGACGCGCCGATCGAGCCCGTCACAAACGGCGTCGACCGCGACGCCCTCGCCGGCCACGAGGAGTTCCGGGACGAGTACCGCGAGCGCTACGGCCTCGAGGACACCGTCGTCTTCGCGATGGGCAACGTCTTCGAGCGCAAGGGCCTCGAGACGTTCTGCCGCCTCGCGGAGACCACCGACTACGAGTTCGCGTGGTTCGGCACCTACGACACCGGCCCCCACGCCAGCCCCGTGGTGCGGGAGCGCGTGAAGAACCCGCCCCCGAACTGCACCTTCACCGGGTGGATCGAGGACCGCCGCGGCGCGTTCGGCGCCGGCGACGTCTTCTGCTTCCCCGCCCACGAGGAGAACCAGGGCATCGTCGTCCTCGAGGCGATGGCCACCGGCAACCCCGTGATCGCCCGGGACATCCCGGTCTTCCGGGAGTACTTCACGGACGGTGAGGACTGCCTGCTCTGTGCGACCGACGACGAGTTTCGCGCGGCCCTCGAGCGGGTGACCACAGACGCCGACCTCCGCGCGGACCTCGTCGCGGGCGGGTACGAGACCGCGGCGGCCCACGACCTCGAGCGGGTCGGCGAGGAGCTGCGCGGGCACTACGAGACGGCCCGCGACCTGGCGGCGGAGCGTGGCGACTGAGCAGCGGATCGGGCCCGGGGGACCGCGAGCGGGCCGGCCACCGCCGTCTCCGGCCCATCTGGCGAACCAAGCACTTAACGTGGGCGGGGAACCCCCTCGAACCATGCCGACGCCGCCGCGCGTGGCCGCGTTCACCGACACCTACCTCCCCACGGTGAACGGCGTCACCTACACCGTCGCGACGTGGCGCGAGCGGTGGGCCGCCCGGGGCGACCGCATGGCGGTCGTCTACCCCGACTCCGACCACGTCGCCGGCACCGACGAGTACCCCGTCCGGAGCGTCGCCTTCCCGTTCTACGAGGGCTTCCGCTTCGCCGCCCCGCTCGTCCCGGCGGGCGTCGACGACGACGCCCTCGACGTGGTCCACGCCCACACCCCGTTCACGATGGGGCTGGCCGCCCGCCGCCTCGCCAGTCGCCGGTCGGTCCCCCTCGTCGCCTCCTATCACACTCCGGCGGCGGAGTACGCGGAGTACCTCTTCTCCGGCGACCGCCCGACCGCCGCGGTCAGGCGGCTCGCCGCCCGCTACGAGCGGTGGTTCTACGCCAGCGCCGACGTGGTGCTCGCGCCGAGTGCGACCGCGCGCGAGGACCTCCTCGACCGGGGCGTGGACGCGCCCGTCGAGGTGGTGCCCAACGGCGTCGACCTCGAGCGGTTCCGGCCGGTCGATGCGACGGACTTCCGCGAGCGCCACGGCCTCGACGACGCCGACCGACTCGTCGGCTACACCGGCCGCCACGGCTACGAGAAGCGCCTCTGTGACCTCGTCGAGGCGGCGGCCGACCTCGACGCGAGGGTCGTCCTCGGCGGCGACGGACCGGCCCGGGAGACGCTGGAGGCGATGGCGGGCCCCGACGCCGACGTGCGCTTCCTGGGCTTTCTCGACCGCGAGGAGATGCCCGCCTTCTACTCCGCGCTCGACGTGTTCGCGTTCCCCTCGCCGGTGGAGACCCAGGGCATCGTCGCCCTCGAGGCCAACGCCTGTGGCACCCCGGTCGTCGGCGCCGACGCCGGCGCACTGGCCGACACGGTCCGTGCGGGGGAGACGGGCTACCGGTTTCCGGCCGAGGACCCCGACGCCCTCCGCGCGGCGGTGGAGCAGGCGCTCGCGGAGTCCGAGGCGCTCGGCGAGTCGTGTCTCGACCGCCGCGAGGAGATCTCGGTGGAGCGGGCGGTCGACGAACTGGTGCGCGTCTACGACGGCCTGTAGGGCAGGCAGCCGCAGGCGTCGGTCAGTCCTCCTCGATGGCGACCGCGATGCGCTCGAGGGTCTCGTTGGTCTGCTCCAGCTCGTCCC
>JBDGTC010000032.1:4232-13917 GCA_042217215.1 Halobacteriaceae archaeon | reverse complement strand
ATGAATATTGTCTTCTTACCATCCATATAGTTAGAGCAAGAACATTGCACGATTCCACTTCACGCTTTCGAAACATAGGTTATGTGTCGCTTATTAACGCTCTGAAAACTGAACTGCATAAGATCTCAGCCCACTCACCAACTCATTTATCTAAATAGAATTACTAATATTGGAATATTAACTGCAACAAAAGAAAATCGTCATATATTTAATTAGACTTGAACATAAGTATAAACACCGAATGTTACTTTTTGTAAAACAGTAATATTCCACATACTGTCTCTGGAGAAAGAATTAAGTAGATTGGGTATCATCCCAACGTGTGGTTCGGAATGAAACGACGTGATTACCTCAAAAAAGGCCTGTATGGCACGTTGATCGGCGCTGGCGTTCTAAGCGGAACAGCATCAGCGAGCAATCCCACAATATATTTACAAGAAGGTGACACAGCGTTCCTCTACGCAAATAATGCCTATGTTGAAACGGATTACGGCGGAAGCGATTATGAGCTCTACACCGATTATAGTAAATCAGACCCGATATCCATCAAAGGATATGGGAGCTCTTTAGCGCCCGCCGCTGATGGCACTTATTTTTACATCAAGCTGGGGATAACCTTTGTATACGAGGATTACTACGGAACTAAAGATGCGATGGCTACAGTCGGTGTGAAAGGGAACTACGATAGCTACTTGTCTGTTGGTGAATATTCTGAAAACACTGCGCATATCGGGTTCGCTGTTACTGATGATACTGGAGGTGACACTCACAGTACGACGATACTGGACGTCGAGGACCGTGACGGAAGATTCGCCGAGAATTTTAATGTAGGAAATGATATTTTATTAGAACACGAGCATCAATACACGGCGGAAATTGCCTTAACTGGCATAACGTATGATTCCGCTACAGTTGATTTCCATCCCAATCACCCAATAAGTGACGATGATGGCTTATACGTAGACAAGTTTCCCATCACTTTCCACAATTACTAACTAATCTTTAAGTAATCTCCGCAGGTCCGTGTATATTATGACGTTTGCGCTTATGGCTGTCCGCGAGAGCTGATGAAAATCTACTTTTTACTCATGGTTCTTCCGGCAACCTGATCTCGATACACGGCCCCGACGCCACGTCCCGCACGCGCAGCTCCCCCTCCACGCTCTGGACGATCCAGTACACCAGCCACAGGCCGAGGCCGCTCCCGTGGACGACGCTGGTCTCCTCGCCGGCGACGAGCACCGTCCGCTCCTGCTCGGGGAGGCCGGGGCCGTCGTCGGTGACGCGCACGAGGACGGTCCCCTCGCCGTCGTCGCCGCCCGCTCCGTCCGCCGCCGGGGCACCGTCGACGACCTCCACGGTGACCTCGGGGTGCTCGCCGCCGTGGCTCGCGGCGTTGTCGACGAGCTCCCACACCGCGGTCTCCAGCCGCGGCGCGGTCCACGCCGCGGCGGCGTCGGGGGCGTCGACGGTCACCGACGCCTCGGGGTGGCGCTCGGCGACCTGCTCGGCGGGGCGGGTCACGAGCGGGACGACGTCGCGGCGGGCCATCTCCGGCTCGCTCCGGAGCGTGGACTCGAGTTCGCGGGCGGTGTCGCTCACCGCGGCGAGCCGGTCGGCGGTGGCGACGATGCGCTCGGCGTAGTCCCGCACCTCGCCGGAGAGGTGGTCCCGGACCGTCTCGGCGTACCCCGCGATGACGTTCACGTCGTTGCGGAGGTTGTGCCGCAGGACGCGGTTGAGCACGCCGACGAGGCGCTCGCGGCGGTGGCGGTCGGTGGCGTCGCGGGCGGTGCCGACCGCGCCGACGACGTCCGCGGCGGTGCGCTCCTCGGCCGGGACGCCGGGCTCGTACAGCGGCGTGACCCGGAGGTCCACGTAGACGGTGCGCCCGGAGCGGTGCGCGAGCGGGAAGTACTCCGCCTCGACGGTCTCGCCCGCGAGGACGTCCGCGAACAGGCTCTCGGCCGTCTCGACGACCTCCGGCCCGGGGAGCATCGTCGCGAAGTGCTCGCCCTCGAAGTGTGCGGGGTCGTAGCCGAGCAGCGACGTCGTCGCCGGTGAGAGATACGAGTAGGTCCCCGACGCGTCGACGCGGAAGACGAGGTCGAAGCTGGCCTCGACGACCGCGCGGTAGACCTCCGCCTGCTCGTCGAGGGCCGCCTCGCGCTCGGCGAGCTCGCGCCCGTGGGCGCGGCGCTCGAGGGCCTGGCCCGCGAGCCCGGCGGCCAGCTCGACGAAGTAGAGCTCGTCCCGGGTAAAGGGTGCGTCCCGCTCGGCCTCGGCCGCGAAGCAGAGGGTGCCGTGGACCGCCCCGTCGACGACGACGCGAGCGCCGATGTACGCACCGAGGTCGAAGGTCTCGAACGCCGTGTCGGAGACGTCGGTGGAGACCGCGGCGTCCTCGACGGCGAGCGGGCTCTCGACCTCGACCGTCCGGCGGCAGTACGCCTGCTCGAGGGGGCACGTCTCGCCGGGCTGGATGAGCGGGTGGTCCCCGGTCGCGTGCACGATCTCCTGGACGCCGTCCTCGACGCGCGTGAAGAAGCCGATGGGGAGGTCGAGATACGCGGTGCCGAGTTCGAGCGCGCGCCGTATCTTCCGGTCGACCTCGCGCTCCGGCGCGGCGAAGGCCTGATAGAGGCGCTCGCGCGCCGACCGTGGCTCCATCGACGCTGCCTACTCGCGCGGGGGTAAAGTCAGCACCGGCACCGGGGCCGGCCGCCCGCGGCTCAGTCGACCACGTAGGACTGGTGCTCGCCGCGCGTCCGGCAGTCCACGAACTGGTGGCGGGTGGCGTCGCCGACGGCCCCGGCCGTCGAGGCCGGGGCGGACGGGGCGCCCGCCCCGCCGGCCGCACCGTCCTCCGCCTCGCCGTCACCGTACACCTCGCCCACGCCGCGGAGGTCGCGCTCGGCGAGGCGGTCGCGCACGTCGGCCGGCACCGCCTCGCCGTGCACGTCGAGCACGAGCAGGTGGTCGGTGAAGCTCTTGGCCACGAAGGCGTCGGCGACGTCGTCGCGCTCCCGGAGGTCGGCAGCGAGCGACTCGAGGGCCTCCCGGCGGTCGGTCATCGGCTCCCGGTCCGGCCGTCCACGTCACGGCCCTGACGGCGAACGTCTTCGGGGCCCGGGGCGTCGCTCTCAGCCGCCGTCGTCGCCCCCGCCCGCGGCCTCGCCGCCCGACCCCGGGCCGTCGCTCGGCCCCTCGCCGCCGTCCGCTCCGCCGCCGTCTCCCGCCGACGTCGCGTCGGGGCCGTCGCCGGCGCGCTCCTGGAGGTAGTCGAACTGGTTGTTGAGCTCCGTCCGCCGGACGCGCCTGATGACCGTCGCGTCCAGCACCGGGCCGACCACCGCGGCGTCGAGGGCGAACTCGGTCTCGCCGGTCACCTCCACGCGGCCGTCGACCTCGGCGACGCGGTACTCGGTGCGCATGTGCTCGAAGATGCCCTCGCGCTGGACGTGGACGACGGCGGCGTCCGGGTCGTCGGCCTCCGCGAGGGTCAACTCGATGCGCATCGGGCCCATGTCCTTCGCCACCCGGATCTCGGCGCCGTCGTAGCGCACCTCGTCGAAGCCCGCCGAGCGCACGAACGGCTCGACGTCGTTCATCGCCGCCACGACGTCGTCGACGTCGGCGTCGATGACGCGCGAGACCGTCACACTGGCCATGGTGGGTCTCTCCGCGCGCCCGACAAGAATCTATCCCCGGAGCCCCGGGCAGCGACGCTTGCGCGTCGCGCCGCGGTTCGAGTCGGCCCGTCGAGCGCCACGGTCTCCCGCGCCGCGACCGTGCTGTCCCCTGCCACACCGGGCCGTTCCCGACCAGTTATTTCTGCCCGGCGCCCGAACGGCCTCCCATGGTATCCGAAGGCGACGCCGCACCGCGCATCGACGCGACCGTCGGCACGAGCGACCACGAGGACTTCTCCCTCGCCGATTACCTCGGCGACGGTCCGGTCGTCCTCGCCTTCTTCCCCGGCGCGTTCACGCCGCCGTGCACCAACGAGATGGTGGCGCTCCAGGAGCGCCTCGGGGCGTTCGAGGACGCCGGCGCGACGGTGTTCGGCGTGAGCGCGGACTCGCCGTTCTCGCAGGGCGCGTTCCGCGAGGAGCACGGCATCGCGTTCACCCTCGTGAGCGACATGGCGGGCGAGGCCATCCGGGCGTACGACCTCGAGATGGACCTCCCCGACCTCGGCCTGTTCGGCGTCGCGAACCGCGCCGTGTTCGTCCTGGACGAGGACGGCACGGTGACGTACGCGTGGGAGGCCGACGACCCGACGAACGAGCCGGACTACGAGGCGGTGCTGGACGCGGTCGAGGCGGCGGCGTAGGCGGGGCGTCCGCCGCCGCGCGGTCTCAGTCGGGCTCGCGGTCCAGACACGGACGGATCGAGAGTCCGTCGGGTCCGCGCTCGGCGAGTTTCTCGAAGTCGCCGTCGCTCCCGACCCGGAGCGTGACGTCCCCGGTCCCATCCCCGGTGGCCAGCGCCGCCGCCGTGCAGAAGGCGTACGCGTCCCCCAGCGAGACCGGGTGTGCGGCCTTCACGTCGGCGACTGCGCGCCAGATGTCGTCGACGGCGAACTCCTCGACGCCGAGGTCGGCGAGCCGGCGGACGTACCGGTCGGCGGCCTCGGCCGAGTCGTAGCGGATGGCGGCGTACCGCAGTTCGGCGAGGGTCACCGTGGCGACGTACGCGTCGCGGTCGCCGTCGTAGACGGCCCGGAGGTCGGCCTGGACGGCGTCGGCGCCGGGTTCGTCGAACGCCAGCGCGACGAGTGGCTCCGCGTCGAACACCAGGGTCATTCCGCCGCGTCGTCCAGCGCGCGCCGGTCGTCCGCCCGCTCGCGACGGAGGTACTCGGTGGCAGACTCGGCCGGCTCGGCGTCGTCGGCCGAGAGGGACCCGCGGAGATCCTCCGGCCGGTCGACCGGGCGGACGACGACCTCCCCATCATCGTTCTCCACGAACCGCACGCGTCCCGGGGTCTCGATGCGGAGCTTCTCGCGGAAGGCCTTCGGGATGGTCGCCTGCCCCTTGCTCGTGACGGCGACGGTCCGCCCCTCCTCCGTGTCGGCCATGTTCCAACATTGGCCCTGGTAGCACTTCAAGTTGGGTATTACTCGAACTGGAGTAATACAAAAGTCTCAAACGGTATCGGGACGCCACTCCCCCATGCCCGACTGCCCGCGCTGCGGGACGGCCGCGCTCGCCTTTCCCATCCCCGCGGACCTCCTCGAGTACTTCCCCGACGACCGCCCCGGCGCGGCGCTCTGCCCCGCGTGTCTCGACGTCTCGCCGGTGGACGACCCGCCGGAGGCGTACCCGGACTTCCAGGACGCGGTGAGCGACGCGCTCCCCCGCGACCCCGCGGACGCGGTCCTGGTGGCCTGCGTCCTCGCGCTGGCGGACACCCTCGCGCTCTACCGGTCGGAGCTGTCGGCGCTCTTAGAGCGCGCGGAGGCCGGGGGCATCGACGTCTTCCTCGCGCTCGACCGGCTGGCCGACGACCCGTCCGTGGACCCGCACCTCGACCTGCGGCGACGGCGGCGACAGCTGGAGCAGCTGGTGTGAGCGGCGGGCGGCCGGTCCCTCAGACCCCGGTCGCGTACCGCAGCAGACCGGCGATGCCGCCGAACGCGGTGAGGAGCTGCTCGCCCTTCTCGAAGTCCGTGGAGACGAAGGTGACCTCCGTGCCGCGCTGGCCCGCGATGTTCGAGAGGTGCTCGATGACGTCCTCCTGCTCGACCGCCTCGGGCGCCTGCCCGCACTCGCTGCACTCGTGGTCGCCGGGCTCCGCGCCGGGGTCGACGAGTTCGTGGTCCTCGTGGCCCTCGGGGCAGGTGAACGTGAGCACCTCCTGGCGGAGGTCCTCGCTGAGGAGGAGCGTCTCCACCGAGCCCATCACGAGGTTGCGGCGGGTGGGCTCGAAGCCGTAGGTGGCCTCCTCGCCCTCGTGGAGCTGGCGGAAGAACTGCTCCATCACCGCCTTGTCCTCCATGAGCTCCGCCTCGCTCAGCGTGTCCTCGGCCGCGTCGACCAGCTCGTCGAGGCCGGTCTCGTCGGTGTACGCGACGTCGAACTTCCCGAGCACGAGCTGGCCGATCTCGTGGTGGAGGTAGTCGCCGTCGAGGAACTCGTCCTTCGTCGGGGAGGGACCGCCGACCAGCACGCCGTCGATCTCCTCGCGGCGCGGCACGAACAGCTCGTCGGCCATCTCCGCGACCTCCTGGTAGAAGTTGTCGATGGCCTCGAGCCGGAGGCGGGCGAACCGCTGTGCGGACTGGCCCCCTTTGCGCTGCTTCCCCGGGACGAGGGAGCTGGCGGACTTCACGGCCTCGACGCGCTTGCCCTTGAGCCACCCGACGGTGGCCTCTCGGCGGTCGAGCACGATGAGCCCGTAGAGTCCCTTGTCCGCGAGCATGTGCTCGAGGGGCTCGGTGAGGAAATGGGAGTCACAGTGGTACCGGAAGGACTGCACCGGCTCGGGCGGGCTCTCGAGCACGCGCGTGACCATCTCGGTCTGGCCGCCGCCCGCGTCGACGGCGCCGGAGAACAGCACCATGCCGTTCTCGGGCGGGGAGATCTCGTAGTAGCGCAGTCGGTCCTTGATGGACGTGAGGGCGTCCTGGACGTTGGTCCGGGTCTGCTTGGACTTGATGTTCGACGCCTCGGAGTGCTCCTGGGTGACGTGGGCGACGACGTCGCTGATCTGGGTGTCCTCGGGGACGTAGATGGTGACGAGCTGCGTGCCGCTGCCCTCGTACTCCTCGAGTTCCTCGATGACCTTCCGGAACTCGTACCTGGCCCGGTCGCCCCCGACGCCCGAGCCGGACTCCTGCTCGCTCATTGTGGGAACTAGGCCGACCTGCGGGTAAGTATGCTACGACCCCGGGCGCCGCAGTGACGCGTCGGCGGACCACGTCGGGCCATCGGCAGCGGTCGGCGGCGCCGTCAGTCGCGCTTCTCCACGAGCGTGATGTGCTTGCACACCAGGAGCGTCTCGCCGTCGGTGTCGGTGACCTCGTACTGGTAGACCACGCGGCCCAGGTCCTCGTTGTACGACTCCGTCTCGATCACCTCGCGCTCGGCGCTCAGCGTCGTCCCGATGGTGACGGGGTTCACGAACCGGAGGTCGTCGTAGCCATACGAGAACGAGCGCGGGTTCATGTCCGCGACGAGCGCCTCCGCGATGGAGAACACGAGGTTGCCGTGGGCGATGCGCTCCCCGAAGTCGGTGTCCGCGGAGTGGGCGGTGCTCACGTGCAGCGGATGGAAGTCCCCGGAGATGCCGGCGAAGTTCACGACGTCTGCCTCGGTGACGGTGCGCACGTCCTCGACGGCGTACGTCTCGCCCTCCTCGATTGCCTCGAAGTACCGGTCGGTGTCCTTCGCGGGTGCGTCCATGGCCGGTGGTCGCGTGCGCGGGTATTCAAACCTGCGAGCGAGTCGGTGCGTCGGCCGGACTCGCCGCGCGGCCATCGGCGTGGACTCAGCGCGTCCAGGGCGGCGCGTACGTCGGGTCGTTCGCGTGGCGGTCGAGGGTCGCCGCGAGGTCGACGCGCTCGCCCGCGGGCACGGCCACGCGCACGGCACGGTCGCCACCCTCCCCCGACCCACGACCCTCGTCGGGGTCCGCCGCCGCGACCGCCTCTGCGGGGGCGCTGCCGTCGGCGGGCTCGGGCGCGACGGCCGTGAAGCGGTGCTCGCCGTACGCGCCGGCCTGCACGACCACCTCCCGGTCCTCGCTGCCGACGTTCACGAGGGTGACGCCGACGCCGTCGGCGTCCACCTCGCGCACGAGCGCGGCGACGTCCTCGGGCAGCCCCGGCCGCTCGCGGGCGGGGTCGAAGTGGCGCACCTGGGCGTGGAGCAGGCCGCCGTAGTAGACTGGCTGCGGGGCGCCCATGGTGAGCTGGAGCAGCGCCTTCTCGTGCACCGGGTTCCGGTCCCGGAGGTAGTCCTCGTAGAGGCGCTCGACGGTCCCGTTCTCCTCGGCTATCCGCTCCTGCTGGGCCGCGACGCGCTCGTGGGCGGCCTCCATGACCACCCGCGGGTACCCCGGGAACCGGTCCTCGAGGTACGCGAGCCACGAGTACTCCTGCCCGCCGCCGTGCTTGCCCGCGGGGCGGTAGCGCACGTCCTTCCACGCGTGGGGCACGCCGAGGTCGGCGACGCGCTCGCGGTCGGCGGGGTCGAACGTCGCGGTCCAGAGGTGGACGGCGTACGGGTCGTCGCGGTGGGGGTGGAACTCGTACCACCCGTCGCGGAAGAGCACCTCGTCCTCGGCGTCGCGCAGGCCGCTGCCGTGGTAGTCGTAGTCCCCCGGGTCGCCGTGCTTGTGGGGAACGTGGCGGACGACGTCGACGTCGTCGGGGTCCTCGTCCGGCCCGGCGACGTCGGCGGGGTCGTCGGTGTGGTCGGCGCCCTCGCGGGCCGGCTCCTCGATGGCCTCGTCGAGGAGGGTGTCGAGGTGGGCCCGGAGGAACGCGGTGGGCTCGCGGTCCCCGGCAAGGAGGACGGCGTTCTCCGCGCCGACGGTCACCCCGACCCCGACGTAGTGCCACCCGCCCCACGACCAGCCGTACTTGCCGCCGTACCACCGGCCGCCGACGTACTCGCCGACCTCGCCGGAGCGGCCGACGTTGTCCGGCACGATGCCGCCGTTCGCGGCGGTGCGCTCGCGCCACGCGTCGACGTACTCGGCGACCCAGGACCGGTAGCGCTCGTCGCCGGTGTGGAGGTACGCGTTCGCGAGCAGGCTCGTCGCGGCGAGGTTGAGCGGGACGTCGCCCCTCGCGGCCCGCTCGTTGAGGACCTCGTAGAGCCGCTCCTCGTTCGCGGGGTCGTGGAGGTCCTCGGCGGCGTCGGCGAAGTCGAGGTCGCGCCACGGCAGGCCGTGGCGCCGCCAGCGGTAGTCCGCGCCGTAGGGGTGGTGCTCGTACAGCTCGAAGTCGCTGTACTCCGGTCCCATCGCCCCGTTCTGCGGGCCGCGGATCAGCCGCCGCTCGGGGTCGAAGTTCCCGAGGGGCTCGCCGTCCCGCTCGGCGTCGCCGAAGTAGAAGCCGGCGAAGCGCTCGGCGCGCTCGACGAGCCAGTCGGCGCCCGGCGCCGCGAGGCCGAAGTTGTAGAGTAGCTGGTTCCCCTCGCCCTGGTGGAACCAGTCGCGGCACTGCTCGTACTCGTCGACCATCATCGGGTGACCGTAGGGGGTCTCGGTGCGCCCGAGGCGGTCGAGGGCACCCTCGTACGCGCGCCGGGCCGCGTCGAGCAGGACCGCGTCGCCGCCCATCGCGTACACCAGCGGCCAGTTGTAGAACCCCTCGAGCACGTCGTCCACGCCGTCGAGGCCGACGTGGCCCTCGGGCGGCCAGAACGGCTCGTCGTCGGCGTCCAGGTAGAGCCGCATCACCGGCTCGACCGCCGCGGCCTGCCGGTCGAACAGCGAGCGCTGGAGGCGGGCCCACGCCGGCGGATCCCCGGTCGGGCGCCCCGGCCCCTCGATGGAGTGCATGGGTCACCCCCAGGGCCGAGGTAGTTGAAGATTTGGGGCGGAGCGGCCGGCGCTGTTCAGATTGCTCAGTTGAATATCGATTTTATCGGCCGATATCACCGGTTTAGAAGGGTGGAGCCGAGGAAATCGATTCTGACCTATGGAAGTCGATATCCTCGACTTCGTGGAA
>JBDGTC010000032.1:0-4167 GCA_042217215.1 Halobacteriaceae archaeon | reverse complement strand
CGGGTTCGCCCGCTGGAAGCACGTCGTCATCCACTGTTTCCGGCGTGAAGAGGGCTACAGCTTCCGTGAAACCGAAAATCGGCTGGAGTACATGACCGCACTGCCTGAGATACTTGATCAGGAGGAGGGAGATGTCCCCGGTTTTACCACGCTTAACAAATCGTTTGATCGGCTCAAAATGTGGGTCTGGCGGGCGTTTCTGCGCAACGCGGCGGTCCGACGACAGCGACGCCACCAGCACCGACCGAAAAGACGCGACTGATTTCATTTCCCCGACGTCGGGTCCCCCGACCGGTCACCGGCCGTCACCAAGCAAGAGCCGGCCCAGAAGGTCGAGGAGGCCCGCGACGCCCTGCTGGCGACCCACGTCGACGGCGTGCGGCTGGCCCACGGCCACGGCCGGCCCCTGCGGCTGGTCGCGCCCGGCCGCCGGGGGTTCCAGTGGTGGGTGAAGTGGGTCGAGTCGGTGGTCGTCACCCGGACCCGCGACAAAAGCGAGTGGGCGGCCATCTTCGTGTCCGGCGTCGACCTGTAACGGTCCGGTTCACTGGTCGGGGCTCGGGCCGACGCCCTCGGAGACCCGAGACAGTCTGTAGGCCATCGCCCCGACGCCGATAACTCCGAAGACGACGAACCCTTTCACGGCAACCGTCGAGATACCGGCGAACAACAACCCGAGGCTGACGACGACCCACAGTCCGAAGACGGCGAGCGTTGCCCAGTCCGACGGGTCGCCCCGTTCGGTCGAGAGCCGGTTGCCAGCTATCCTCGCGACGAGTCTCGGCCCGAAGTAGACGAGCAGGAACAACACCCCCAGTGTGACGTTTCCCAGCCACTCCTCGGCCGGGGCACCCCGAGATAGCTCTCGGACGCCCTGCAGTACGATGATGGCGCCGACTACCAGGGTGACGACGGTACGTAGGACCGATTTATTGCTATTATCGTTCATGTGAAATGACAGGGCGAGTACGAACGTATTCTTTTCGTCCGGGTGACGCCGCGGCAACGGCGGGTCACTGTGAGCTGACGGTCACGCCGCTGAAGCCGACCGGGGTGATCCAGCCGCTGACCTTGACGCCACAGCCGTTGTCCGCGTACATGATCCAGCCCAGGTACACGACGAGGATTGACCCGACGGCGACTGCAAGCGGTCCGGAGAGCGCACCCGCGGAGATGACCCCCGCCTCGACGAGCGCCCCGTAGAGTCCCGCTGCGCCGGCACCGATCTGGGCGAGCGCATCGAGGTCCTGGACGGTACTGTGGGGGATGTACAGCTCTATCTCGACGGTCGTGCCCCAGAACTCCCTGACGATGTCGGACCCGGTCCTGTTGCAAGACATCACTCGTCACCTCCGACGATATCCGAAACGTCGCTTTCCATGGTGAGCACTTGCCGACCGTCCCGTTCTTCGAAACTGAAGTGGCCGGCCTCGATAGCCGCGTTGAAGTCCTCAACCGCGTCCTGAAGCGCCTGCGGCGGGACCTTCTGTGCCTCGGCGGGGACGCCCTCGGCGTCCCGGGAGTTGATCCTCTGAAGTCGGCGTTCGCTGACTGCAACCTCGAACCGTCCGTTCTCGATTCCGATTCCGCCCAGTTCCCCGTGGGACTGGCCGACACCAGCCGTTGCGTCGCGCTCCGCGGCGGCAACGCCACTCGACGCCATCAGTCCACCGAGGGCGGCGCTGGCAGTTTTCAGCACCTTTCGTCGCTTCGGGTCGTCGGTGTCGCGTACCATCCAGAAGATTTTGTATTCTACCAATTATTAAAATCCTGTGTTTTATCTTCACTGATCTGGGCCTTGTTTAGACGCGTGAATTCATGGGTTTGAGCGGTCGAGCGCGAGTTCGACGTTTCTGTCGGCAGACTTCAGCACGAGTTCGCTGAACTGTCCAAACCCCGTTCTCGCCCGAACGAGCTGGCCGTATTTTCGCCGAAGCGCGAAAAAGGTGAATTCGACGTTCGAGCGCTGGTGGTACGTTTCATCAGACAGTAGAGCGTTGTTCGCGACGCCGTGCCAGCCGAACTCGCGGTGCTTGATCGCGGTGTTCACGCCTTCTGCGCGGAGTTTGTGCCGCAACAGCTCCCAGTCGTAGCCCTTGTCGGCGGCCACAGTTGACAGCTTGTCGAGGTTCCGCACCAGGACCTGCCACCCGATCTGTGAATCGTGCGGCTGTTTCATCGAGCAATGTATATCTAGGATCGCACCGCTCTCGCAGTCGATCAGCACCGTCGTCTTCACCGCGCGGAACGTGTACTTCCTGCGTTTGGCGTAGTGCTGGCTCGCCTGAACGCGGTCCATGCCGGTTGCGTCGATCGCCTGGACCTCGCCGGTGTCGTGCAATTCCGCCGACAACCGCAGGAGGACGCACCAGATCGGCATTTTGAGTCGCTGGTACCGTGCGCACACGGTGGAAAAGTCGGGGAGGTCGTCGACCTCCAGCCCGAGCAACCCGGCGATCCGGGGCATCTCGTGGAGCACGTCGAGCAGCCGGCGGTACGGGTGGTCGAGGTACTCGCGAAGGCCGTGCAGTGCCACGATTACCCAGTCGGTGTACCCGCTGATACCTCGCTGGAGCGGGGGTGTTGGCTCGCCGTCGACGGCTTTTTGAGCGATCGAAACGACGCGTCGAGTGAAGCGGGCAAGTTTCGTTTGCACAACCGAACCGTCCCGCTTCACTTCCTAGTATGTACGACATTTACAATGAGCTACTAGCATCGAGATACTAGATCGAGAGCTGCTCACACCGCCGATCTCGAGCGTCTAAACACGGCCCAACAGAGCAGTTCTGATAATACCCTGAGTAATGCAACGTCCCACGAAAGCCCCACCCGTGGACGGCCTAATCCGCCGACACAGGCCCATTGCTCGATGACCCGGACCGCATGACGGGCGTCAGTCGTAACTGAACAGTGCCGCGCGGCCGCGGGCGCCCGGTGGGGCTCCGTCTCACGTCCCGGCTGGAGTGGAAAACCTATTTCTCACGCGCGCACGCAATCGGCCGGACGGTTCGGGAGGGCGACCCCCTTCCCGGGACTGCTTGAAAAACTTTAAGATGGCGGAACCGCAAAGTCGCTGTAGTATCTCGTGAGAGCAATTTTCCACCGCCGTCAGGAGCACCCATGGTAGACGTGAGTGAACACACCCTGGTCCCGGAGCACAACGTGCTCGACGAGGCGGTCGTCGAGGACGTCCTGGAAGAGTACGAGGTCGACCGCACCGACCTCCCCAAGATCAAGGCGGACGACGCGGCGCTGCCGGCCGAGGCCGAGGTCGGCGACGTCGTCGAGGTCGTGCGAGACTCCCGAACGACGGACGTTGCGCGGGTCTACCGCCTGGTCACCGAATGATGGAGACGCCAGAGCGACGCGAACTCTCGAGGGCGTACTTCTCGAAGGAACGGCTCGCCGAACACCACTTCCGCTCCTTCAACTCCTTCCTCGAGCGCGGGATGCAGAACGTCGTCGACGAGAAGGAGACCATCGACACCGACATCGGGGACAAGGAGGAGGAGGAGCCGGTCTTCGTCGAACTCGGCGACGTCCGGGTCGTCACGCCCCGCGTGCGCGAGGCCGACGGCAGCGAGGAGCTGCTCTACCCGCAGGAGGCCCGCCTCCGCAACATCACCTACGCCGCGCCGGTCTTCATGGAGATGTCCATCGTGCGCGGCGGCGAGGAGGAAGAGGAGCGCGTCGTCGACACCGACGAGACCAAGGTGGGCCGGATGCCCGTCATGGTCGGCTCGACAAAGTGCAACATCCACGGCTTCGACGACGAGGAGCTCATCGAGATCGGCGAGGACCCCGCCGACCCCGGTGGCTACTTCATCGTCAACGGCTCCGAGCGGGTGCTGATGACGAGCGAGGACCTCGCGCCGAACAAGATCCTCGCGGAGTACGACACCCGCTACGGCGACGAGATCCAGGTCGCGAAGACGTTCTCCCAGCGGCGCGGGTACCGCGCGCTGGTGCTCGTCGAGCGCGGCCGGGACGGTCTGCTCGAGGTCTCCTTCCCCTCGGTCTCCGGCAGCATCGACTTCACGACGCTCGTGCGCGCCCTCGGGCTCGAGGAGGACGGCGAGATCGTCCACCGCGTGAGCGAGGACCCCGAGATCGTGAAGTTCATGCTGGAGAACCTAGAGGAGGCCGAGGTCCAGACCGAGGAGGAGG
>JBDGTC010000058.1:8954-13923 GCA_042217215.1 Halobacteriaceae archaeon | reverse complement strand
ACTTCTTCGAGGAGATCGGCGAGGAGGCCGTCGTCCCCGTCACGGTCCTCGCGGTCCGCACGCCCGACGGCGCGGAGAAGGCCCGGTTCGTCCTCCCCATGATACACCCCGGACCGATGGGCGAGATCGGCGGCGGTGACCTGCCGCGCCGCGTCGCGGAGACCGCCGAGGGCCTCGCCTTCCCGCCCCACGCCACCGCCGGCCACGACTTCAACCTCGTCACGCGCCGGGAGGTCGAGGCGCTCATCGACGGCGCCGACCGCGCACTCGAACGGATCGACTACGCCGACGCGGCGACCCCGGCGGTCAGGACACGCGACGGCGACGCGACGGTGCTCGGCCAGCGGGTCGGCGACGACGCGGTGCTCGTCGGCTCGTTCTCGCCGTCGCCGGCCGACGACGTCGAGTTCGGGGTCGGACTCGCGGCGGCGGGCGAGGCCCGCAGCGCCGGCCTCGACGACGTGATGGTCGTCGACGCCCACAACTGCAACAACGGGCTCGAGGGGCCGGACCTCGGCCACGTCCACCCCGGGAGCCAGCGCTCCTTCGAACTGCTCGGCGCGATGCGGGCCACCGCGGCCGAACTGGTCACGGCGGACGAGGCGCCCCTCCGCGTCGGGGTGGCCTGGGACCGCACGGAGTGGACCGCCGCCGACGGCATCGGTCCGCTGGGCGTCCGCGTTGCGCTCGTCGCCGCCGGCGAGCACACCACCGCCTACGTCCTGGTCGACGGGAACAACATGCAGCCGGGCCTCCGCGAGCGCATCGTCGAGCGGGTCCGTGACGACCGTGCGTCCGGCGCCGAGCGGTCCGGTGCGGGGGCGGCCGACCCGTCGCGAGAGTCGGCGATCGCCCCGCCGGTCGACGCCGTCACCGTGATGACGACGGACACGCACGTGGTCAACACCGTCGAGTCGGTGAACCAGGTGGGGGAGGCCATCGACGAGTCGCGACTCGTCGACCTGGTCGCCGACCTCGTCGCGGCGGCGACCGACGACCTCGAACCGGTCGAGGCGGGGATGGCGACCGAGCGCGTCGCCGTGACGGTCTTCGGCAACGACCGCACGGAGACGCTCGCCAGTCACGCCAACGCGCTGGTGACGATGGGCGGTGCCTTCGTCCTCGCCGTCGTCGCCTCGACGGTGGCGGTGTCGCTGCTCGCGTTCTTCCTCACCTGACGCGGGGCGTGGCCGCGCGTCAGCGTCACTCCGACAGCACGTCGTCGGCAGCCGCCCCCGCGGCGAGCGCCGCGTCGTCCGCGACCGCGTCGAGCACGTCGTCGTCGGGGCCGTCCGGGGTCCGCTCGAGGTAGACGTCGACGTCGAGGCGACCATCCTCGAGCGAGACCCGGACGTCGTAGTCCACGACGTCGGCCTCGTCGAGCCGCGAGAAGATCACGCGCTCGGCCGCCCTGGCGGCCGCGTCGACGGCGGCCGTCTCGGCGTCCGGGTCGTCGCCGCCGTCTGCCGTCGTCACGTCTTCAGTCGCCGCCGGCGCCGGGACCCCCGGCGCCGCCGAGGCCGGCGCCCATGCCGCCGGCGGGCCCGCCGCCACCGCCACCGCCGAGCATGTCCTGGAGCTCCTCCTGGAGCTCGTCGAACTGCTCGCGGACGCGCTCCTCCTGCTTCTCGAGTGTCTGGACGCGGACCTCGAGGTTCGACTGCTTCTCCTCTAGGTCCTCGCGTGCCTCGTCGTAGTCGGTCTCGACGAACAGCTCGCCGACCTGGCGGTACATCGTGGTGTCGGCCTCGAGGTCCTCGAGCGTCTCGAGGGCCGTCTCGGTCTCCGAGAGCTGGTTCTCGGCCTGCTGCTTCTGGACGGCCACCTGCTGGGCCGTATCCTGGAGGTCCTGCAGCTGCTCCACCTTCTCCTGTGCTTCCGGCGGGAGGTTGCCCTGCATACCACGTGCACGCGGCCCGGGACGTGAAAAACCCGTGCATTCGGCCGGCCCTACGCGCCGAGGAGGAAGTCGGCGACGCCGGCGACGAAGACCTCGTTGTCCGCGACGGCGTGGTACTCGCCGCCGAACAGGGAGGTGTCCCCGACGGCGAGGACGTCGCCGTCCGCCGCGAGCGCCGCGACGGGGTAGGTCCCCGTCCCCTCGGCCGTGGAGAGGTGGGTCCCGTTCCGGGTCTCGAGGAGGGTCCGTCCGTCGACCGTCCACACCGGCGCCGCGGTGTAGACGGCGCCGCGCTCGACCCCGGCGGCCGGGCTCTCCGCCCGGTCGTCGGCCGCCGTGACGAGCACGTTCTTGAACGTGGCGTCGGTGTCCGCCGGCGCCATGTTGTAGAGGTACCCGGTGCCGAACGCGACGCCGAAGCGGGAGGCGAGCGCGGTGACGCGGCTCCGCCGTGTCGAACCGAAGGCCCCCGCGCCGCGCCGCGTGGGTTCGGCGGCGACGAGCAGGCGCCCGCCGTCGTCGACGAAGGACTCAACGGCGTCGAGCTGGGCCGGGCCGTATGGCACCGCGGGGTCGGCCACGACGAGCGCGTCGGCCGCCGCGAGGCGCTCTTCGAGCCCCCGCGGGTCGGTCACCGTCTCGACCCGAGCCCCGGCCCGGACGAGCGCCCCGACCAGCGGCGAGAGGTCGTCGCGGTCGATGCGCTGGCCGTGGGACCGGTCGATCAGCACGAGCGTGCCGTCGCCGTCGGCGCTCGCGTCGACGGTACCGGTCGCGGGGATGGGCTCGGGCGCGATGGACGCCGGGTCGAAGGCCGGCGGCGCGGACGGTGGTGTCGCCGGCTCCCGGTCCGGCACGACGAGCACCGGGACGCCCGCCGCGACCCCCACCACGGCCGCGGCGACCAGGACGGCGGCCGACGCCCGCCCGAGCTTCGCGCGGCGGCTAGCCACCGGCGCTCACCTCCGCACGCTCTCCCCCTCTCTCCCCGGCTGGCGGGAGGGAGACCGCCTCGGGGCCGGTCCCGGCAGCCGACCCCGTCGCGTCGACGACGCTGCCGTTCGGCGCGGTGGCCGCCGCGACGACGCTGCCCGGCAGCAGGAGCAGGTTCGGGAGCGCCGCGGGGTCGCCGTCCCCGACGAGTCGCTCGGGCGCCACGAGCCGCCGCCCGGAGGCGTTCGAGGCGAGGTAGGTCGACCGCGTGACGAACGTTGCGTTCGTCTCGGGGCGGAACCACTCCGTGCGGTAGGAGTCCAGCCCGGCGAGGGCGGCGGCCTTCGCGACGGCCGCGCGCTGCCCGCCGATCTCGTCGACGAAGCCGTTCTGAACCGCGGTTGCCCCGCCGTAGAACGCCCCGCGGGCGACGGTCTCGCGGGAGACGGTCAGCTCGTCGCCCCGCGCCGCCATGACCGCGTTGAGGAATGCGTTCTGCACCGCCGCGACGCGGTAGTTCCAGTCCCGCTCGTCGCCCCCGCGGAGCTTCGCCGGACCGCTCGACACGACGCCGTCGATGGGCTCCACGGCGGGCGGCAGCGTTGCGTACGTCCCCACGCTCCCGACCATCGACGCCGGCCGAGCGTAGACGTGGTCGGCGGGCACCGTCGCGTAGTACGCCCCCGACATCGCGGCCGACGCGACGCTCGCCACCAGCGGCATCGCCTCGGCGGTCCGCCGCGTCTCGACGTACAGCGACTCGGAGGCGGCGGCGCTTCCCCCGGGGCTGTTGACGACGAGGACGACGGCCTCCACGTCGGGGTCGTTCCGCGCACGCGAGAGCTGGGTCGAGACCCCTGCGGCGGTCCGTCCGTCGATGGCCCCCTCGAGGGGAACCACGGCGACGGTCCCGCGGTCGGTGGCCTGCCCGACGCCGAAGGCGATGGCGTACGGCGCGAGCTGTGCGCCCACCACCACGCCGAGCACGACGTAGAACACGTACGAGGAGAGGAGTCGCCGGAGCAGGTCGCGGACGCTGGGGGCCACGGATGGCGGAACTGTCGGCAGGTCGGACCAAGTAGCTTCGGGTGCCGGGCCGCGTCGGCTCAGCCGTCACCGGGCAGTCCGGCCACCGTGACGGCGACGTCCAGGAGCCCGGTCCACGTGTTCGCGCCCGCGCGAAGCCCCACGAGGTCGGCGGCGGTGACGGTGACGCGGACCGTCTCCCCGTCGCACTCGACGGCCGCGCCGCTCCGCTCGTCGGCGATCTCGCCGGCCTCCTGAGCCACCGCGCTGGCGACGACGCTCGCGCGCTCGGTGTCCCGACAGGAGAGTGAGAACGTCGCTGCGTGTGTGTGGTCCCGCCCGCGGTCGGGGGCGCCACCGCCCTTCCCGGTCGGCCGGTCGTTCGACGCCACGTCCTCAGGCCGTCACTCGACGTCGACGGACTTGACGTCGCCCGCGCGCTCCTTGAGGAGGACGCGGTGCCCGCAGTACGGGCAGCGGACGCCGCCGTACTCGTCGAGCTCGACGTCGCGCTTGCAGCGCGAGCACTTGTAGCTCATCGCCTACACCTCGTCGACGGGCGCGGGTTCGTCCGCGTCCTCGGCCGCCTCGGTCGGTGCCTCGACGGCCGCCTCGCCCTCGCCCTGCTCGGCGAGCGCGGTGCGGATGGAGCGCCGCGCGGAGCGCCCGCCGGACGTCTGCGGGCGGAAGGTGCCGCCGGCGAAGCGGTAGCCACACGAGCCACACTCCCAGATGCCGGTGCCCTGGCGGTCGACGGCGTCGTCGCCGCACTCGGGGCAGGCGTGGTCGCGGTTGGTCTCGGCCTCGATCTCCGCGACCCGTCGGCGGGAGACCCGACCGTAGCGCGCGCCGAAGCGACCGGCGCTGCCGGTCCGGCTGCCGCTGTTGTTGGCCATAGTGTGACTGTGTATCGGCAGTGTGCCCATAAATCCGTTGAGTCGCGGGCGGCGCGAGCAAGCGTGTGCCACCAAGCGGCACCCCGAAGCTCGTGCCGCCGAATGGACGAGCGGGGAGGAGCCCGACAGGGCGACGACCCGCGAGCCGCGGGCGGTCTAAGCGAGCGTATGCGCCTCTGGCGCACCGCGCTGCGAGACCGCCGGACGGGCGAAC
>JBDGTC010000058.1:0-8854 GCA_042217215.1 Halobacteriaceae archaeon | reverse complement strand
GCGCTGCGAGACCGCCGGACGGGCGAACGGTGAGCGAACGCCAGTGAGCGAGCCGCGAGCCGCGGGCGGTCGGAGCGAGCGTATGCGCCTCTGGCGCACCGCGCTGCGAGACCGCCGGACGGGCGAACGGTGAGCGAACGCCAGTGAGCGAGCCGTGAGCCGGGCGACCGAACCGACCCGAGGCGACACCCTACTCCCTCGCTAACCCTTCCTCCACCAGCGTCTCCGCGAGGTCGTCCCGCACCCGTTCTCCCAGCTCCCGGTCGGGCGCGGTCGTGACGACGCGGTTCTCCTGCACCGTGGAGCCGTCCCGGAGCAGCAGGCGGACGTTCCCGCCCTCGTCGGCGCGGGTGACCTTCGCCGTGAGTCCGCCGCGCGCGCCACCGCCGCCGGAGCTGATGGGGCCGGGGACGACCTTCTTCACGTGGGGGTGGCCGGCGACGGTGTGGACCGCGCGCCGGCCGGTCCGGCCGCCGATGAGCGTCGAGTGCGCGCCGCCGATCTTCTCGGCCGGCGGGTCCTCGACGACGGCGAGAGCGCGCTCGCCCCGCCGCTCGAGCGCCTCGGCGACGGGGTCCTCGTCGGGGACCCGGAACAGGTCGTAGCGGAGGTGCCCCGCGAGCGCGCGGACCACCGACCGCTCGCCGGCGGCGTACACCGCGTCGGGGCGCTTGCGCCGGACCTCGTCGACGATGCGACCGACGAAGTTGCGCCGCTGGGCGGTGACCAGTTCGCCAGCCGCACCGTCGCCGTGCTCTCCCTCCGCGGTCGTCGTGACGGTCGTCGTGCCGACCGTGGACTCGCCGTCGAGCACCGTGAGGGTGGCCCGGTCGGCGTCCGCGTCGACGACCACGCCGTCGGCGTTCGCGCTGCGACAGACCAGGCAGTAGTCGCCCGGGCGCTCGAGTCGCGACCCACACCGCCGGCACTCCATGGCCGGACGTAGCCGACTCGGGCGCTTAACGCCGGTGGTCCGCTCGCGGCGGCGTGTCGCCGACAGACCGCCGTCGCGCGGGGCACGCTCCCGTCTCAGAGCCGCTCCGGGCTCACCTTCAGGAACTCCCGGCAGACCACCGTGGCGTAGGAGCCACTCGGGAGCGCGAAGGAGAGCGTGTACGCGTCGGCCGCGTGGGCTCCACCGGCGTCGTCGGCGTCCGACCCAGGCGCCTCGAGGTCGACGGTCACGTCGGCCCGGACCGCCGCGGCGCGGCGGGTGCCCCGCGAGGCGAAGGGCTCCGGGAGGTCGAAGTCCGCCGGGGCGATGCCCAGGTCCGCACAGACCGCCCGCTCTATCTCGCCCGGTTGGCCCTCGGCGAACTCAGTCTCCATGCCGACGAGCGGGAGCGCCACGAACGCCCGCCCGCGCTCGCAGTGCCGGCGCACGGGCTCGACCCGGTCGGCGTCGACGCGCTGGCACCGGTCGGCGTCGGGGACCGCGAGGGTCCCGCCGTCGGGGGTCTCGACGCGGTCCGCGAAGCAGACTACGTCGCCGGCGACCGGGCGCGTGAGCGGGAGGCCCCGGTCGAGGCGGCGGCTGAGCACCTCGTTGAACGCGTAGGACTGGGCCGCGTTGACGAACATCGACTGGAGGGTCGACGGCGTCGTCTCGAGCGCCGCGCGGAACGCGGCCTCGTCGTCGGCGCCGGCGTCCCGTTCCGCGAGGGCCTGGACCATCGCACGCTCGTACCCCAGCCGGTCGGGGAAAGCGGCGAGCGCGCCCGCCCAGTTCGGGTCGGCCGTCTCGGCCTCGGCGGCGAAGCGCTCCCGAGCGGCGCGGGAGTCCGGGCGCTCGCGCTCGCTGGGGTTCCCGGCGTACGCGAGGACGGCGTCGCGCCACGAGCCGTCGAGGAGTGCCAGGCCGACCTCGTGGGTGACGGCGCGCTGGCTGCCGAAGCGCTGCTGGCCGAAGTAGTTCGGGACGGCGGCGGGTCCGTCGGTCTCGGTCGCGGCAGCCGTGCCAGTGGCGTCGGCCCCCGGCGCGCTCTCGGCCTCGTCGTCGGCGGTCGTCCCGGTCGCCGCGAACCGCCGGAGCTGGGCGGCGACCGCCGGTGCGCGGTCGGGTGCGTCGGCCTCGCGGACGACGATGTCGAAGGCGTTGCCGGCGAGGTCCCCGAACTCGAGCGCGCGGCCCGCGCGGCCCACTGGCTCGACCCTCGCGTCGGGGAGGTCCGGGAGGTCGGCGGGGTCGAGGTCCGGCGCCCGGACCGAGACCAGCTGGGTCGTCACGGCGTGCTTGTCCTTCGTGCCCGCCCACGACACGCGCTCGCGGCTCATCCCGAGCCGGTCGGAGAGCGCCCGTGCGAAGTCGTTGGTGTCCCAGCCCCGGAGCGTCGCGCGGACGACGAGGTGGGGGTAGGCGCCGGGGTCGGCGTCGAGCGGCTCGACGGCGAAGTCCTCGAGCTCGGTGACCCGGAAGTCCTCGGGCCTGCGCCGGAGCCGCCCGCCGGTGCCGGGGACCGCGGTGACGTACCGGCGGACGCCGACGCGCCGCTCGATGGGATGGGCGTCCATCAGTACAGCGAGAGGTCGCCGGTGACCGAGTCGACGGCATCGTCCTCGCCCGGGCCGACCGCGAGCGCGGTGACCGTCCCCGGCTCGAGTTGCGTGTGTCCGGCGTCGCGCACCACGGCGTGAGGGAGCCCGGCGCTCTCGGCGCGGTCGGCGAGTGCGAACAGCGCGTCCTCCCCGCTGACCTGCAGGACGACCTTCTTCTGTCCCTCGCCCTTCCAGGCGTTGCGGGTCCTCCGGTCGGCGTCCTCGTAGGCCGACAGCGAGGCGTGGGCGACCTGTGCGGCCAGCTTCCCCTCGCCCATGCCGAGGTCGGCCCGGGCGACGATGGCCTGCTTCATGTCCCGGTCTCGGCCCCGCCGGACAAAGGGGTGCCGACCCGGCACGGCCGCGCCACGGGCGGCTGTCCCGTGCCGACAGCACCGTCGGGCGCTTTCTGCGTCGAGTCCCACCGTGCCCGTTAACTCCGGCGGGGCGCACGCCCCGCACATGGCAGTGCCCACGCGCACGCTCCCGAGCGGTGACGAACTGCCGGTCGTCGGCCTCGGCACCTGGGACCTCGCGGGCGAGACGCTGGTTCGCGCGCTCGAGGCAGCCGTCGACGCCGGCTACACCCACCTCGACACGGCGGAGGGGTACGAAAACGAGACGGCCCTCGGCGACGCCATCGCGGCGGCGGACGTCGACCGCGAGGACCTCTTTCTCACCTCGAAGGTGCTCCCGAAGCACCTCGACTACCAGTCGACCATCGACGCCTGCGAGGCGTCTCTCGAGTGCCTCGGCACGGACCACCTCGACCTCTACCTGATCCACTGGCCGAACCCGGCCGTCTCGCTGCGCGAGACGCTCCAGGCGATGGCCAGCCTGGTCGACCGCGGGCTCGTCCGGAACGTCGGCGTCTCGAACTTCTCGACCTACCAACTCGCGACCGCCCACCACGTCAGCCCGGTCCCCATCGCCGTGAACCAGGTGGAGTTCCACCCCTACTTCCAGCAGCCCCACGTCAGGGAGTACGCCGCCGGGACCGACACCGTCGTCGAGGCTGCGGCACCCCTCGCGCGCACCGCGATCCTCGACGACGAGACGGTCCGGTCGGTGGCCGACGCCCGCGACCGGACGCCCGCGCAGATCGTCCTGCGCTGGGCGCTCGACCGCGACGCGGTCGTCCTCCCGAAGTCCTCCTCGCCCGCTCACGTCCGCGAGAACCTCGACCTCTTCGACTGGTCGCTCACCGAGGCCGAGCGCGAGCGCCTCGACGCTCTCGCGCGCGACGAGTCCGTGTACTACGACCGCGCGCGGGACTGGACCGGGGACACGTACGGCATCGCCGAGTGAGCGCGAGAGTGCGCCACGTCGCAACGCAGTTCACGTCGACAGTCTCATGTGACGGGTCCGTGAGTTCGAGACGTGCCGTCGACACCGCTCGTCCGTCCCGGGCGCTACTTCCGCCGGGACGACGTCACGCCGGACCGCGCCGTCCTCGTCGCCGGTGTCGCCGTCGTCGCTGCGGCCGGCGTGTTCGTCCTCGCCTGCCTCCGGGTCCAGGGTCCGGGAACGCCCGTCGGCGCAACGGCCGCGGTCCGGGGCAACCTGCCGGTCCTCGCCGTCCTCTACCTCTTCGATACGCTGTTCCGGTGGGTGCTCCTCCTCGGCGCGCTCGCGCTGGTGCTCCGCTGGCGCGACGTCGACCTCGCCACGACCGTGGGCGTCGGGTGCTGGGCGACGGTGCCCGACCTCCTCCGGCAGATCGCCGGCCTCGTTCACGCCACCGTGCTGACCGCGCCACCGGCACCCGCGGACCCGGCAGCCGTCATCGCCGCCGCGCGCACCGCCCCCGGGGGTGCCGACCCGGTCTCTCTCGTCCTGCTCGCCCTCGCGACGGCCTGGATCTGGCGCGTCTGGAGCGTCGGCCTGGCACGTCGTCACGCCGTCCGGCCGCGGGCCGCCCGCTGGCTGGCGGCCATCCCGCTGCTCCCGTCCGTCGTCCTCTCGCTGCTGTAGTCCGGCAGACCTAATCCCCGCGACCGTCACCGCCCGCCATGCCCCGCACGCCGCTCCTCCGCCCGCGGGCGTACGCCGAGTCCCACGACGCGCGCCCGCGACTGGCGCTCGGGCTGCTGGTCGGCGCCGGCACCCTGCACGTCGCCCTCTTCCTCGCGACCGCGTGGCTGTTCGCCGGGGCCGTCGGGCTCGACCCGTCCGGGACGCTCGCCGACGGGGCGCTCGTCCCCGCGACCGCGCTCTTCGCCTCCCTCCTCGCGGGCTGGCTCATCGAGGCCGGCGTCCTGCACCTCCTCGTGTGCTACCTCGGCGACGGCTCCGGGTCGGTCGGGGACACGCTCTCGGTCGCGGGGTGGGGAGCCGTCCCGGACGCGGTCACCGCGCTCGGCTCGACTGCCCTGGTGTGGCGCTCGCTCGACCCGGTATCCCTCCCCACCGTGCCCGGCCCGCTGCTCGCCCAGGCGCGCTCGGTGGTCGACGCGGCCCTGGTCTCCGAACCCCTGCTCGTCCTCGCCGCGGCGGCGTGGACCGTCGCCATCTGGGGCCTGGGTCTCGCCGAGCGCCACGGCGTCCCGACGACCGGCGCGTACCTCTTCGCGGGCCTCGTCGCCGGCGTGCGCGTCGTGATGGCGATGGGGTGAGTGGCCGACCGCTGTGCCCCCGCATCCAGCGCCTGCGACGGTGTCCGTCCAACCGGGAACTTTAGGCACCGGCCCGTCGTCGGCTGGGCCATGATACTCTCCGATCGGGACATCCTCTCGCGACTCGCGGAGGGTGACCTGGTCGTCGAGCCCCTCGACGACCCGGAGCTCCAGGTCCAGCCCGCGAGCGTGGACCTCAGGCTGGGCCGCGAGTTCCTCGAGTTCGAGCGCGCGAACATCCCCTGCATCCACCCGCGCAGCCAGCGCGAGGTCGACGAGTACGTCTCCGAGACCGTCGTCGAGGAGGGCGGCGAGTACGTCCTCCACCCCGGCGACTTCGTGCTCGGCACGACCGTCGAGCGCGTCGAGATCCCCCCGGACCTCATCGCCCACGTCGAGGGTCGGTCGTCGCTGGGCCGGATGGCGATTGTCGTCCACGCCTCCCTCCCGTACGACGAGGAGGTGTTCCTGTGGACGCCGGAGGACGGCTACGGCTTCTATGACATCGGTGCAATCGTCGAGGAGGAACGTGAGGCTCGGGCCGTCTCGTTCGACCCCCGGACGCTCCGCGTCGGCACGCACCGCGTGACCGACTACATCAGAAACCCCACGAAGCGAATCTATCGGGTGACCCTCAAGTCGGGCCGTGAGGTTCACGTCACCCAGGACCACAACCTGTTCACGCTCGACGACCACGGTGGTGTCACTCGAATCCCGAGCGAGGACGCCGTGGGAGAGCACGTCATGGTGCCAGCGTCGCTTCCGGAGTCACCGACCGAGCGCCACGAGATAGACCTCCTCGAACACGTCGAACCGGAGGACACGACGCTGTATGCGAGCGACGGATTCGGGACCGTGAACTGGTCCGGCGTTCCACTGGGCTCACAGGACTTCTACCAGGAGAGCGGCTCGGCGCCGATGACTGCGGTTCCACCGGGCCACGAGCCGGCGGACGTCGATCTCGCATTCACCCAGAGCAACACCCGACTCCCGCGGGACCTCCCGCTGACTCCCGAGTTCGGCTGGGTGCTCGGGTTCTACATCGCGGAGGGTTCCTCACGCCGGAAGCAGATTCAGGTGGCCAACGTGGAGCGGGACCTCCTCGATCGGTTCGCGGCGTTCTTCGAGTCGTACGACACCAGCCTCTCCTGGTACGACGCCGGTCGTATCGAGAAACTCACCGTCTGCTCGGCACTGTGGTCTGCCATCTTCCGGGACCTCGCCGGGAGCGGCTCCGAGAAGACCATCCCGGACGAGGCCTGGGACTGGCCCGAACCTGTCCTCGAGGCCCTGTTCGAGGGACTGATCGACGGCGACGGGAGCCGACGTGAGACGCGGACGACTCTCTGGACGGCCAATCCGGACCTCGCGAACCGCGCGGCGTACCTCGGGACCCGTCTCGGAAAGCTGACCTCGATTTACAGTCGGGAGCGAGAGCAGTATATCCCGATGAGTGACGTCGAGTGGTCGGGAGAGATGTGGGCCGTCGACTTCCGCGAACCCGACGCTCACAAGAAGGGCCAGTTCGTCCCCGTCCCAAGCGACCTCCTCCGTTCGCTCAGGGAGGAGTGTGGCATGCGGTTGGCCGACGCGGCGGAGGCCATGGGGTACTCCTCGAAGACCAGCGTCTCGAACGTCGAGAACGAGGAGTACTCGACGGTCAAGCGGGAGTCCCTCCGGGCGTTCCGTGACGCGTACGCGGAGGCCGGCGCCGACACCCGGCGTCTCGATCAGTTGATCGACGGGGGTGTCCGCTTCGAGGAGGTCGTCGACGTCGTGGAGACCGACCGCGTCGAACCGACGTACGACCTCGAGGTCCAGCCGGACGGGCAACCAATCGAGAACTTCCTCGCCGGACGTGGGGGAATCTTCCTCTCGAACACGGCCGGCCTCTGTGACCCCGGGTACGAGGGCCAGATCACCCTCGAGCTCTCGAACCTCGGCACCGCCCCGGTCGCCCTCGAGCCGGGGATGCGCGTCTCCCAGCTCACCTTCACCGAGCTCACCTCCCCCGCCGAGCGCCCGTACGGCGCGGAGCGAAGCTCGAAGTACCAGGGCCAGTCCGGCCCGCAGGCCTCCCGCGTGCAGTCCGACCCCGAGTTCGACGGTAACGGGGCGGAGGGCGGGGCCGACGAGGGCGACCCGGCGGGAGCGGCGGGTGATACCCGGTGAGCCGACCGTGAAGTTCGTCGAGGAGGTCGTCGTCGAGGAGTTCCTGCCCACGTTCCGCTCGCTGCTCGCGGAGGCGCTGCGCGAGCGGGGATTCACCCAGCAGGAGGTCGGCGAGGCGCTGGGCATCAGCCAGTCCGCCGTCTCGAAGTACGTCCACGGCGAGGTGGCGCGGACCCCGGTCGTCGCGGAGGACGAGCGGGTGCGCGAGCTGGTCGCCGAGCTGGCCGACGGGCTCGCGAGCGGCGAACTCAGCCGCGTCGGCGCGCTCGTGGAGGCGGAGGTCCTCATCCGCACCCTCGAGACCCGCGGGGACGTGCTCGCGCGCCTCCACGAGGCCGCGATGCCCGAACTCGCGGAGTACGAGGGCGAGTTCCGCGTCCACGACCCCGACAGCGCGGTGCGTCAGCGCGAGCAGGTGCTCGCCTCGGTCCGTCGCGGCGTCCGCGACCTCGAGAACGCGAGCGGCTTCGCCGGCCTCATCCCGGCGGTCGGCGCGAACCTCGTGGAGTGTCTCCCGGACGCCGACGGGGTGGACGACGTCGCGGCCATCCCCGGCCGCATCTTCGACGTGAAGGGCCGACCCACCTTCCCGGGCGACCCGGAGTTCGGCGTGAGCGAGCACGTCGCGACGGTCCTGCTCGCTGCTCGCGCCGCTGGTAGCGACGCCCGCGCGGCGCTCAACCTCCGGTACGACGAAGCGTTGCTCGCCGACCTCGAGGCCGCGGGCCACGCGACCGTCGCCTTCGACGCGGAGTACGACGACGTCGGCGCGGCGGTCGAGCGCGCCGTCGCCGAGGCCCCCGATGCCACGGTCGTCTACCAGACGGGCGGCTTCGGCGTCGAGCCCATCGTCTACGTGCTCGCCGACGACGCGCCCGCCGCCGCCCGCGCGGTGCGGCAGTTGCTGTGACCCGCGCGGTGCCCGACGGCGGCGACAGCGTCCACACCACCGCGGGCGACGCCGTCGGCGCCGCCCAGCGCTTCTACACCCGCCACGCCCGGCTCTACGACCGTCTCGCCACCGCACCCGGGGTCGGTCGGGTGCGCGAGCGGGCGGTCGACGCACTGGACCTCGACCGGGGCGAGACGGTCGTGGAGTTCGGCTGCGGAACGGGCGCGAACCTCCCGCGCCTCCGCGAGCGGGTCGGGCCGACGGGGTCCGTCGTCGGCGTCGACTTCGCGACCGGGCCGCTCGCCGTGGCGCGCGAGCGCGTCGCGGCGGAGCCGAACGTCGCGGTCTGTCGCGGCGACGCGACCGACCCGCCGCTGACGGCCGTCGGGCAGGGACACGGCGAGGTGCGCGTCGCCGCCTCCCGGGACGGCACCCGTCCGGACGCCGTCCTCGCCACGTTCCTCGCGGGGATGCTCCCGGCGCCCGCCGACGCAGTGGCGGGCTGGCTCGACCTGCTCGCCGACGGCGGGCGCGTCGCGCTCCTCGACCTCGCGCCGAGCCGCGGTGCCGGTGCGCCGCTGAACCCGCTCTTCGACGTCGTCGCCCGCCTCGGCTCGCCACCGGGGACCGACGACCGCCA
>JBDGTC010000017.1:0-13990 GCA_042217215.1 Halobacteriaceae archaeon | reverse complement strand
CCGCGCCGGCGATGCCGCCGCCGGTCGTCGGGTTGACGTGGCCCGCGGCGTCGCCCGCGGCGATGAGCCCGGGCGCGACCGCGGAGTCGTACGGCCGGCGGGTGGGCAGCGCGGAGCCGAGCTTGTCCCGCACGGTCGCGCCCTCGAACTCCGGTCGGTCCTGGAGGTCGCGCTTGAGGTCCTCGACCAGCTCCATGGGCTCCTCGTTCATCTGGAACCCGAGCCCGGCGTTGATCTCCGTCTCCGTGCGCGGGAAGTACCAGAGGTACCCCGCCGCCCGCTCGGTGGGCTTGAAGACGAGAGCGTGGTCCCACGGGACCGGCTCCTCGACCTCGACGATCTCGCGGTACGCCGAGCAGAACTGGTCGTAGGTGACGTTGGTGTCGAAGGTTGCCGTCGAGAGGTCGGCCCTGTCCTGGAGGAGCGAGAGCGCGCCCGCGGCGTCGACGGTGACCGGCGCTCGGTACTCGACGCGCTCGCCGTCGCGGGTGGCGTCGACGCCCTGGACGCGGCCGTTCTGGGCGACGTCCTGGACGACGGTGTCGTAGTGGAACTCGACGCCGCGGTCGGCGGCCGCCTCGATGATGCAGCGGCCGTACTCCCAGCGGTCCACGACCGCGAGCTTCCCGGGGACGGGGATCTCGAGGACGGTGTCCTCCTGGGGGATCTCGAAGCGGCCGTGGTCGACGTCGGTGTTGGTCATCGCCGGCGCGAGTTCGTCCTCGGCGATGACCTCGGGGAACGCGTCGGCACCCTTCAGGGCGTCGCCGCAGGCGATGTGGCCCGCCTCCTCCTCGCTCTTGCGCTCGACGACAACCACGTCGCCGCCCTGGTCGGCGATCGTCGCCGCGGCGTAGCAGCCGGCGGTGCCGGCGCCCACGACGACGACGTCGCGCTCGTCCCGGTGCATAGGTGGCGTCGTCGGTGGAGGATGAAAACTCTTGTTCCACGCGAGGGGCGAGCGCGCGTGTCGCTGCGCTTCGCGCAGCGACCGCGCCGCTCGTCCCTCGAGACCGAGGGCGGGAGGGCCCGCAGGGCCCGACACGCCCGAGGCGCGGTGCGGCACGCGAGGCGCGACCGAGCGTGGTCCCGCAGGGACCCGCGACGGGCGTGCCTCGAAACGGGCCGCGGGAGGCGGGTGGCCGACCGGAGGGAGGCCACCGAACGGGCGAGCGGAGCGAGGTCTTCGACCTCGCAGGCAGCCGGCGCCCTGCGCCGGCGACGGTGAGCGAAGCGAGCCGCGAGCCAGGTGAGCGAAAGCGAACCGTCGACACGCGGCCCGCGCGGTGCGGCTGTCGGATGTGGCGCGCCTCCAAGAAACCGCGCTCCGCGCGCCGACCCCGCCGCCCGTCCCTCGAGACCGACGCCGCGAGCAATCCAGCGGCGCCACCACCCCACCCGCGGACGAAACGTTTTCACCACCGCCCGCAAACTCCCCGAGCATGACCGAGCACACGGTGGAGTTCGTGGGGACCGACGACGTCATCGCGGTCTCCGAGAAAGAGACCATCCTCGCGGCGTGCCTCCGGGCGGGTATCGCCCAGGAGTACTCCTGCCGCGTGGGGATGTGTCTGGCGTGCTCGGCGCGCGTCCTCGAGGGCGAGGTCACCCAGCCCGCGGCGCGCGGGCTCTCCGAGCGCGAGCGCGAGGAGTACTGCCTGACCTGCATGGCGCGGCCACAGAGCGACCTCCGCATCCGGCGCGGGGAGTACCCGCCGAGCATCGAGGACGCCGCCGGCGTCGGCGCGGACGCCTCCGACGCCGCGCCGGCGGACGACTGACCGCTGGCCCGCGGGTCGCGTCCCCATCACCTCCTCCGGTCTCAGTCCGCGCTCGACACCGCGCAGTTGTTCGGCCCGAGCTCCAGGTCCGCGGCCGTCTCGGCGTCGACCGACCCCCGTCCGAGGTTCACGTCCACGATCGCCTCGTAGTTCGCGGGCCGGGGCGTCGGGTCCGCGAGCACGCGCTCGACGAACGCGTCGGTCTCGAGGTCGAAGACGGGGAGCCGCTCGCGGAGCGTGCCGAGCGTCGCGACGTAGCGCCCGTCCGCGTCGGCGCGGTCGAGCCGGTCGACGTGCCCCGGCGCCACGAGCAGGTCGTCCGGCAGGTCGGCGAACCGCTCGGTCAGTGTCTCGTGGAGGGTGGCCGCGAGGTCCCGGGCGCCGGCGTCGGCCGCCTCGAGGTCCGGGCGGCCGACGCCGGCGAGGAACAGGCAGTCCGCGCTCAGGAGGACGTCGCCGACGCGGAACGCGGTCAGCTCCGAGGTGTGGCCCGGGGCGTGGACGGCGCGGAGGGCGGTGGCCGTCGCTTCGTCGGCACCTCCGTCCAGCGTGAGTCGGTCGCCGTCCTCGACGGTCCGGACCTCGTACGCGAGGCCCCGGTCCCGCGCGCCTGCCGGGAGCACCGCCTCCGGGGGCGTGGCGTCGTCCGCAACTCTCGCGCCGTCCGACACCGCGCCGCCGGGCGCCTCGTCGTTGCCCGCGAGTGCGCGCACGCCACTGACGTGGTCGGCGTGGACGTGGGTGTCGACCGCCCACCGGAGCGTGGCCGCGTGGTCGTCGGCGATGCGCCGGTACTCGTCCACCTGTGCCGCGAGCGGGTCCACGACCGCCGCCTCGCTCCCGGCCACCACCACGTAGCCGAGACACCCCGTCGCGGGGCGACAGACCTGGACGACCGCGCAGTCGGGCGGCGTCGCCGCGCTCGGCAGGTCCGCGGTGACGGCGAGGTCCCTCCACGCGTCCATCCCGCCGGCGAGGTTCACCGCGCGGATCCCCGCGTCGTCGAGGCGGTCGGCGACGTCGCCCGAGGCCTCGCCCCGCCCGCAGACCACCGTGACCGGCGGGTCGCCGTCGCCGGGGGCGTCGAGCCCCGCCGCGGCGAACGCCTCGCCGATCGCGTCCCGCGCGGCGGCCGCGAGGAAACGCGCGTAGGGGTGCTGGACCGCCGCGACCGACGGCCCCTCGACGTGCCACCGCTCGAAGGCGTCGCGGTCGCGGACGTCGAGGACCGTGACGCGCTCCCCCGCCGCGAGGCGCTGGTAGAGTTCGCGCGGCGTGATCGCTCCGGCGTCCGCGTCGGCCTGTCCCGCGCCGGCCGTCATGGGCGGGGTGAGGGGTGCCAGGGCAATGAGCGATGGGGCGCGGCGGGCGTGACTGCCCGTGGGCGCGGCACACCCAAACCGTCATACCCACAGCCGGCGTCTGTCCCTCCGATGGCAGCGTCCTACGTCGACGCCGTGGCCGACGCGGCGGCGACCGAACTCGACCGGCTGGGGTCCTCGCAGTACCTCGTCGCCGTCACGGGTGCGGCCCTCGAGCCCCCGCAGGTCCTCGCCGCGGTCGTCGAGGAGCGTTACCACGGGTGGCAGACCTTCGACCGGTGGGCCGACGACACCGCGGACGAGCGCGCGGCGCAGAGCTTCGTCGCCGCGGCGGAGCGCGAGCGCCAGGCCCGCGGGAAGCTCTCCGCGGAGCTGCAGTCCTTCGGCGTCACCCACTCTCCCTCGGCCGAGCCCGGCGCCATGCAGGCCTACCTCCGCACCGTCGAGGGCCCCGTGGAGCGGGTCGCCGCCGGCCTGGTGGGGTCGCTGCTCGTGACCGACCGCACGCTCCTCCAGTACGTGAGCTTCTTCGTGAACGAGGGGGACGAGCGGCGGGCCGACATCCTCCGCACCGCACGCGAGGAGATCGCGCGCGGCCGGGAGATGGGCGACTGGCTCCTCGCCGAGGGCCTCGACGCCGACGTCTCCGAGGGCCGGGTCGTCGAGGCCGCTACGCCGGCCATCGAGGCCGCGTACGGCGAGTACGTCGAGCGCCTCGACGACCTGGGGCTCGACCCGCGGCCCGTGTGCTGAGGGGGACACGCCTTTGGGGGCCCACGGCCAACCACAGGCCATGAAGAACGTCGATGACCTCGTTGCCGACGCCGCGGAGCTGGCGGCGCGCGGGCGCTCGCGGGGGGAGATCGCGGACGAGCTCAACGTCTCCCGCGAGACCGCGAGCTGGCTGGTCGAGCGCGGCGGGTCCGCGGCCGCCGGCGACGCCGCGGGTGACGCTCGGGAGGACGCACCCGCGCGGACCTCCACCGACATCCACGTGGACTGGAGCGCCATCGGGCGCGACAGTGGTCGCCTCGCCGCCGTCGGCGGGGCGATGGCGGACCTGCTCGACCAGCACGGCGAGGACGTCGACCTCACCGTCGGCGTCGAGAAGGCCGGCGCGCCGCTCGCGACCGTGGTCGCCCGGGAGCTCGACACCGACCTCGCGACCTACGCCCCGCGCAAGCACCAGTGGGAGGAGGGCGAACTCGCTGGCGACGCGGGCTCCTTCTCCCGGAACTTCGCCGACATCCGCGAGCGGGCGTGCTACGTCGTCGACGATACCATCACCTCCGGGACGACGATGACCGAGACGATCGAGGCGGTGCGGGAGGCGGGCGGCGACCCCGTCGCGTGCTGTGTCCTTGCGGACAAGCGCGGCGTCGATTCACTCGAGGGCGTCCCCGTGTCCTCGCTCGTGCAGGTGCTGGCGGTCGGGGGCGAGGCGTAGGGAAGCGGGTCGGCGGGTGGGGTCGGCGCCGGATGGAGTTCCGTGTCCGGGGTGCAGGACGCGAGTTCTCCGTGGGCTCGCGCCATCCGGTAGCCACACCGCGCGGGCCGCGTGTCGGCCCCCGAGGGGCCTCCCGCGGCCCGTCTCGAGGCACCCCGTCGCGGTCGGCGCGCGGAGCGCGCCGACACGCTCGGGCGCGCCTCGCGGCTTCCGCCAATCTAATGCTCACCCTCCCCGACGTCCGCCACGTATGCGGTACCACGAGGCCGCCGAGTACCTCCACGAACTCCGGCGCTTCCGGGTGCGCCCGGGGACCGAGTCCACCGCGGACCTCCTCGCGGCGCTCGGCGACCCACAGGACTCCTTCACCGTCGTGCAGGTCGCCGGGTCGAACGGGAAGGGCTCGACCGCGAAGATGGTCGAGTCCGTGCTCCGCCAGGCCGGCGCCGACGTGGGCCTCTACACCTCGCCGCACCTCACCGACCTCCGCGAGCGCGCGCAGGTGAACGGCCGCCCGGTCACGAAGCGGGCGGTGACCGGGTTCGTCGAGGCCGCGGCCGACCACGTCGACGACCGCGCGGCCGCGGGCGACCCGCCCACCTTCTTCGAGGTCGTCACCGCGATGGCGTGCTGGACGTTCGCCCGCGCGGACGTCGACGTCGCGGTCCTCGAGGTCGGCATCGGCGGCCGCCACGACGCCACCAGCGCCGTCGACCCCGCCGCCAGCGCCGTCACCTCCGTCACGACCGAGCACACCGATGTCCTCGGCGAGTCGGTCGCGGAGATCGCGCGGGACCTCGCCACGGTCGCCCCGGCCGACCGCCCGCTGGTGACCGCCGCCGGGGGCGAGGCACTCGCCGGCGTGCGCGACGGGGCCGGCGACGTGCTGACCGTGGGCGGCGCGCGGGAGCCCACCGGGGAGAATCCCGCCCCCGACGTCCGGGCGACCTACGGGGGTGTCCGCGACCGGGTCGAGGCTGCGGTCGCCCTCGAGGGCCCGGACTGGGCGGTCGACACCCGCGTGCCGCTCCCGGGTCGCCACCAGGCCCGCAACGCCGGCGTCGCCGCGGCGCTCGCGCGGCAGGTCGCTCCCGACCTCGGCGTCGACGTCGACGAGGCGACGCTCGCCCGCGGGCTCCGGAGCGCCCACTGGCCGGGCCGCTTCGAGGTGGTCGAGCGCGACCCGCTCGTGGTGCTCGACGGCGCGCACAACCCTGCGGCCTGCGCGGCGGTCGCCGACACCCTCGCGGAGTACGACTACGACGAGTTGACGCTCGTGGTCGGGTCGATGAACGACAAGGACCACGCCGCGATGGCGGGCGCGCTTCCCCCCGCGGCGCGCGTGGTCGTCACCCGCCCCGCCCTCGAGCGGGCCGAGAGCCGGTCGGTGCTCGCGCGGGCCTACGAGGCGGCCGATCGGCACGGCGCCGTCGAGACCGGCGGTGCCGTCGAGTCCGCCGTCGAGTCGGCCGTGGCCGACGCCGACCCCGGTGACTGCGTGCTCGTGACGGGATCGCTCTACACCGTCGCCGCCGCGCGCACCCGCTGGAGCGCCGCTCCCGTCCCGAAGGACGTCGAGGACGTCGAGACGGCCCGCGCCGTGCTCGAGGGTGCCGACGTCGGTCAGCCGGGCGTCTGGCGGATGCGCGCGAAGGGCGTCCACCGGGTGCTGAAGACCCGCGTCCGCGCAACACAGGCCCAGTACCTGAAGGAGGAGCTGCTCTCGCTCGGCGGGGAGTGTGCGGTCTCCTCCGCGGGCGACCGGTACGTGGACGTGGTCTGCTCCGGGACCCTCGCGCAGTTCAGACGACTCGTCGAGAAGCTCGACGGCCAGTCCGACGGGCTCGAGGTCGTCGCCGATCGCCTCCGCGAGACGCTCGACCTCCCCGGCCACGGGAGCGGGTCGTCCGGTGCCGGCTCGGCTCCGGTGCCGACCGAACCACCGTGGACCGACCGGACGGCCGTGATGGGCATCCTCAACGTCACGCCGGACAGCTTCCACGACGGGGGCGAGTACGAGGCCCTCGACGCGGCCGTGGCGCGGGCGGAGTCGATGGTCGCGGCCGGCGCCGACGTGGTCGACGTCGGCGGCGAGTCCACGAACCCCGCGGCGGAGCCCGTGGACGCCGCCACCGAGCGCGAGCGCGTGGTCCCCGTCCTCGAGGCGCTGACCGAGCGCGACCTCAACGCGCTCGTCTCCGTCGACACGCGGAAGGCGTCTGTCGCCCACGCTGCCGTGGCGGCCGGCGCCGACGTCATCAACGACGTCTCCGGCCTGGCGGACCCAGCGATGCGCTTCGTCGCCGCGGAGCACGACGTCCCCCTCGTCGTCATGCACAGCCTCGAGGCGCCCGTCGATCCCGACACGGCGGTGGAGTACGACGACGTCGTGGAGCGCGTGATCGCCGAACTCGCGGAGACCGTGCGTCGCGCCGAGCAGGCGGGGGTGAACCGCTCGAACATCCTCGTCGACCCGGGGCTCGGCTTCGGGAAGACGGCGGCCGAGAGCTGGGCACTGCTGGGCCGGCTCGACGAACTGCGCGCGCTGGGGTGTCCCGTGCTCGTCGGGCACTCCCACAAGTCGATGTTCGGCGCGGTTGACCGCTACCCGGACGAGGGCGGGTACGCGACCGTCGCGGCGACCGCCCTCGCCGCCGGGCGCGGTGTCGACGTGGTCCGCGTCCACGACGTCCCCGAGAACGTGGCGGCGGTCCGGGCCGCGTCGGCCGCGCGGCGTCCCTTCGGTCGCGACGACGGCCAGCCGGACTGAGGAGGGCCACCCGGTCTGCGGAAGCAACCGGGGGAGGACGGCACCGAAAGACGACGGCCGCCGCACCGGGGTGTATCCCCGCTGCGGCTAAGTCCCCCCGAACCGAACGGGCGACCCACATGGTCCGCGTCCCCGGACTCACGGTCGCGTGGGGGCGGACGCTCCTGCGCCTCCTCGCGGGTCTGTCGCTCCTGGCGGTACTCGTCGCGTGGGCGCGGCCCTCCCTCGCCCGGATCGGCACCGCCGACCCCGGGCTCACGTTCGCGGCGGTGGGCTGTTCGCTCCTCGCGCTCGGGTGCTGGTTCGAGTCGTTCGTGCGCGCCGTCCGGACGGTCGCGGCCGACGCCCCTCGCCGGTCGCTCGCTCGCGCGTTCCTCGCCGGCTCGTTCGCGCGGCACGTCGCACCCGCGGGCTCGTTCAGCGGGATGGCCGTCGGCGCGTTCGCCGCCGGGCGGGCCACCGACACCCCGGGCTCACAGACCCTCGGCGCGCTCGCCGTGCTCGAGGTGCTCTCGGTCGTCGCGTCGGTGCTCGCCGCCGCGACCGGCCTGCTCGCCGGCGTCGTCGCATCCGGGGGTCGCTCGACCGGCCTCGGCTCGGCCGGCGTCCTCGTGGGGGCGGTGTTCGCGGCGACGGTCCTCGGCCTCCTCGTCCTCGCCCTCCGGGGCGCGTGGCTGGTCCGCGCGGCGCTGTCCGTCGCCAACCTGGCCCGGCGCGCGGTCGCGTGGGTCCGCCCGTCGGCTGCGGACCGGGTCTCGCGGGACGTGCTCGCCGCTCGGCTGGACCGCGTCCTGACGGCGGTTCGGGCCGCGGTCGGCGACAGGCGCGGGGTCGGCGCCGCGCTTTTCGCGAGCTACGCCGGCTGGCTCGCCGTCGGCGGTGCACTCTTCTTCGCGTGTCGTGCGCTCGGGCTCCCCGTCGCGCCCTGGACCGCCGTGCTCGCGGTGCCGGTCGCCGGCGTCGCCGGCATCCTGCCGACGCCCGGCGGTCTCGGCGGGGTGGAGGCCCTCCTCGTGGCGCTCCTTGCCGGGATCGGTGGCGGCCCCGCCGGGCCGTATCTCGCGGCGGCGCTCCTGTTCCGCGTGGTGGCGTTCTGGCTCCACCTCGCCGTCGGCGGGGTTGGCGCGGTGCTCCTGGGGAGCGGGGCCCGACGTCGGCCGGCTGGCGGGGGGTGACCGGACCGCCGCCGGCACTCAGTCGATGACGCCCGTGTGGGTCGCCGCCTCCACGGCCGCGGCCTCGCTCACGCCGTCGCCGAGGATGGTGTACCGGTCGCGGATGCGGTGGGCGGTCGTGAGCGCCTCGATGGCCGTCTCGTCGTCGATCCCCAACCCGGCCGCGGTGGTCGGGGCGTCGAGGGTGGCGAGCGCGTCGCGGATGGCGCGCCACCGTCCGGCGTCGCCGCCGTGGAGGTAGGCGGTGAGGATGGCGCCGACGCCGACCTGGTGGCCGTGGAGCGCGGCGTCGGGGGCGAGGCGGTCGAGCTGGTGGCTGAAGAGGTGCTCCGCGCCCGAGGCCGGGCGCGAGGACCCCGCGATGGACATCGCCACGCCCGAGGAGACGAGCGCCTTCACCACGATCCAGGCCGACTCCTCGAGACCGGGGCGCAGGCTCTCCGCCTCGCCCACGAGCAGCTCTGCGGTCATCTCCGCGAGCGCGCCGGCGTACTCGGAGTACGCGACGTTCTTCAGCCGGGAGGCGAGCCGCCAGTCCTGGACCGCGGTCCAGTTCGAGATGATGTCCGCGCACCCCGCGGTGGTGAGCTCCCACGGCGCGTCGGCGATGACGCCGGTGTCGGCGACGACGGCCGTCGGTGGCTCCGCGGCGACGGAGTGGCGCGTGTCGCCCTCGGGGACCGAGCCGCGCCCGGAGACGATGCCGTCGTGGCTCGCCGCGGTCGGGACCGAGAGGAAGGCGAGGTCCAGTTCGTCGGTCGCCAGCTTCGCGACGTCGATGGCCTTCCCGCCCCCGACGCCGACGAGGAAGCCCGGCTCGCAGCCCGCGGCCGCGTCGAGCACGCGCTCGACGGCGTCGAAGCTCGCGGTCTCGACGACGACCACCTCGGCGTCGACGCCCACCGCCGCGAGCCGGTCGAGGAGCCGGTCGCCCGCCACGGTCCGCGGCGTCGGGCTGGTGACGACCAGCGCCGGCCCGGCGAGGTGGAGGTCCTCGACGACCTCGCCGGCCCGGTCGAGCGCGTCCTGGCCCACCACGACGTTCCGCGGCAGTCGGATCCACGTTGCCTTCTGGCCCATCTGGGACGTCCATCGCGGGCGCCCGTTAAGAGTCCGGGGGTCCGAGCACCCCGGACACGGGCCCGGGCGGGTGCGGGGCCCGTGGCGACCGCTCACCTCGCTGGCCTGTCGCGGTCGCATTCGTACGTGCTCCCCCGACCGACGCCCATGTCACCGTCGGTTCTCCTCCTCGTCGGACTCGCCGCCGCGGTCTTCGTGGGCGTGAACGTCGGCGGCTCCTCCACGGGCGTCGCGTTCGGGCCCGCGACCGGCGCCGGCGTCGTCTCGACGCGCACGGCGACCGCGCTGATGGCGGTGTTCGTGGGCGTCGGGGTGCCACGGTCGGGACGAACGTGGTCCAGACGCTCGGGCGCGAGTTCGTCCCGCCCGCGGCGTTCACTCTCCGGGCCTCCATCGGCGTGCTGCTGTTCACCGGCCTCGGCGTCACCGTCGGCAACCTGCTCAGGGTCTCGGTCTCGACGAGCGAGACCGCCGTCGGCGCCGTCGTCGGTCTCGGCGCCGCCCTGGGCGTCCTCGACTGGGCCGTGGTCCGGGTCGTCGCGATGTGGTGGTTCCTCTCGGCGGTCGTCGCGTTCTGGGTCTCGGCGTTCGTGGGCCGGTACCTCTACTTCCGGATCGCCGCGTGGCTCGACTTCGGGGCGGGCGAGCGCTCCCGCCTCGCCGAACTCGCCATCGTGGGCATCGGCTGCTACATGGCCTTCTCCGCCGGCGCGTCGAACGTGGCGAACGCGGTCGCGCCGCTCGTGGGATCGGGACAGCTCGCGATGCGCCCCGGCGTGGCACTCGGCGTCGTGGCCATCGGCGCCGGCGGCTTCCTCATCGGCCCCCGGACGATGGAGACCATCGGCGAGGGCGTCACCGAGCTCTCGATGGAGGCCGCGCTCGTCGTGGAGCTCGTCGCGGCGACCATCATCGCCGCCCTGAGCTACGCGGGCATCCCGGCGAGCCTCGCCATCACGGCGACGATGTGCGTCATCGGCCTCGGGTGGGGTCGCGCGACGCGCCGGAACACGCTCCGCAGGTTCCTCGACCCGCGCGAGGTGCGCCGGCACACCGCGAACCGCGGCGACTCGCCCACGGAGGTCGAGGACCTCTCCAGCCCGGTCGTCAACGGCCGGATCGTGTGGGCGTGGATCGTCACGCCGACGATGGCCTGCGTGCTCTCCTACGGCTGCTTCGAGGCCGCCCTCGCCGCGGGACTGCTCTGAGGGCCGGCCACCGCCGGTCGCAGCCGGCCAGCGCCGGCACGCGTCTCCCGCCCGGCAGACGAGATGCCCAATCACTTTGTCCGGGCCCGCGAATCCCCGCCATGGGACTCACGCTCACGAGTCCGGTGTTCGACGACGGTGACGCCATCCCCGACCGCTACGGCCGGGAGTACGACAACGTCAACCCGCCCCTGACGATCGAGGACGTCCCGGCGGACGCCGAGAGCCTCGCGCTGGTCCTCGACGACCCCGACGCCGAGGCCATCGCGGGGAAGGTCTGGGACCACTGGGTCGTGTGGAACGTCCCGGCGACGGCCGAGGGCATCCCCGAGAACGGCCTGACCGACGGCGCCGTCGAGGGGACGAACGACTTCGACGAGGTGGGGTACGACGGCCCCGCCCCGCCCGAGGAGGAGCACACGTACCGGTTCGAGCTGTACGCGCTCGACACCGCCCTCGACCTCTCGACGGACGCCGGCGCCGACGAGCTCCGGACCGCGGTGACGGGCCACGTGCTGGACTCGACGACGCTGGCGGGTACCTTTTCACCGTAATCACCCACCGCCAGCCGGCGCGGGTCCGTCCTGGCCCGCCTCGGAGCCCGTACTCGAGGCACCGCCCAGTTCCGCCACGCAGCACAGCGTCGCGACCGCGCCGCCGAGGCCGAGCACCGCGCCGGGACCGGTCGCGCTCGCCCCGGCGACACACCCCACGGCGACGGGGAGCCAGAGCGCCGCCACCGGCCGCGACCACGCCGCGCTCGCACTGAGCGCCGCGGCCGCGGCGACGAGCACCGTTCCGGCGAGTGGCATCCAGTTACTGCCGAAGTCGAGCGCGCCGGTCGCGATGGCGAGTGCGAACCCGGACAGCCCGGCCACCAGCGCCGCGGCCGCGACGGCGCCGACGAGCCCGCGGTGCCAGCCCAGTCCGGCGAGCGGGCGGCCCAGGACGGGGTCGAGGTCCGCCGTGGCCGCGACCACCCCGGCGACCACGAGCGCCCAGCCCGCGGGCACCAGCAGCCACACGCGGCCGCCGGCCGCGGTCGAGCCCACCACCACGAGCTCCCCGACGGCGAGGCCCGCCACGGCGACCCCGGTGACGATGGCCCCGGTGGCCAGGTGGGACCAGTCGTCGCGGCGCACCGTGACCGCCACGAGGCCGACGGCGAGCGCCGCCGCGAGGGCACCGACGAGCAGGACCACGAGGCTCTCGGCCGCCCCGAGCCCGCCGATCTTCACCACGGGAACCGCGGCACCGACTGCCAGCCCGCCGGCGGCGAGCCACGCGAGCAGGGCGCAGACGCGGCGGGTGTCCATGCGCGGGAGTGTCTCCCGCTGCCACAAAAAGTGTCGTCCCGTCGCCGACCGCCACACCGCGTCTCGGACGGCTCACTCGCTGACGCTCGGTCACCGCCCTCGGTCTCGAGGCACGCCCGTCGCGGGTCCCTTCGGGACCACGCTCGGGCGCGCCTCGCTTAGTCGGCGGACTCGGCGCCGGCCACCGCCGCCGCCGAGTCCCCGCGGCCGGCACTCGCCGGCAGCGTCCCCCGGGCGTCCTGCTCGGGGTACTCCTCCAGCGCGCGGCTGTAGGCCTCGGGCATCACCTTCACGAACTCCTCGCGGGTGGCCTCCCAGTCGGCGAGGGCGGCCGCGGCCCGCTCGGAGTCGGTGTACGCCTCGTGGTTCTCGACCAGGCGGCGGATGGCCCGCCGGTCGGCCTCCTCGAGGTCGCGGGTCAGCGTGACCATCTCGGTGTTGCACCGCTCGGCGAACGTGCCGTCGGGGTCGTGGACGTACGCGACGCCGCCCGACATCCCCGCGGCGAAGTTCTTTCCGGTCTCGCCGAGCACGACGACGAGGCCGCCGGTCATGTACTCACAGCCGTGGTCGCCGACGCCCTCGACGACGGCGCGGACGCCGGAGTTGCGGACGCAGAAGCGCTCGCCGGCCATCCCCTCGATGTACGCCTCGCCCTGGGTCGCCCCGTAGAAGGAGACGTTGCCCACGAGCGTGTTGTCCTCGGGTTCGAAGGGCGCCTCGTCGGGCGTCGTGATGACGAGTTTGCCGCCCGAGAGGCCCTTGCCGACGTAGTCGTTGGCCACGCCGTCGAGGGTGAAAGTGACGCCCTCCGCGAGGAACGCGCCGAACGACTGGCCGGCCGCGCCCTCGAAGTTCACGGTCAGGGTGTCCTCGGGCAGGCCGTCCTCGCCGTACAGGTTCGAGACCTTGTTCGAGACGGTGGCGCCCACCGCGCGATCGACGTTCCGGATGGAGTAGTCGAGTTCGACCGGGTCGCCGCTCTCGATGGCGTCCCCGGCCCGCTCGATGATGTCCCAGTCGAGTTGCTCGTCGACCTCGTGGGACTGGGGTTTGGTCTTGACGTAGTCGACGTCGTAGTCGCTCTCGGGCGGCTTGATGACCGAGGAGAGGTCGAGTTTCCGCGCCTTGGGGTGGTGGACGTCGTCGCGCTGCCGGAGCAGTTCGGCGCGCCCGACCATCTCGTCGACGCTGCGGAAGCCCAGTTCGGCCATTATCTCCCGGAGTTCCTGGGCGATGAACCGCATGTAGTTCATCACGTGCTCGGGTTCGCCGGGGTACCGGGTGCGGAGGTCCTCGTTCTGGGTGGCCACGCCCACCGGGCAGGTGTTCTTGTGGCACTGGCGGGCCATCACGCAACCGCCCGTGACGAGGGAGGCGGTGCCGAAGATGTACTCCTCGGCGCCCAGCAGGGCCGCGATGGCGACGTCCCGGCCGGTCTTCATGCCGCCGTCCGTGGAGACGCGGATGCGGTCGCGCAGGCCCGTCTGGTGGAGCATCTGGTTGGCCTCCGCGAGCCCCAGTTCCCACGGGAGGCCCGCGTTCTTGATGGACGTCTTGGGCGACGCCCCCGTGCCACCGGAGTGGCCCGAGATGTGGACGACGTCGGCGTTGGCCTTCGCGACGCCGGCCGCGATGATGCCGACGCCGCGCTCTGCGACCAGTTTCACGTTGATGTCGGCGTCGGGGTTGCCGGCCTTCAGGTCGTGGATGAGCTGCTTGAGGTCCTCGATGGAGTAGATGTCGTGCTGGGGCGGCGGCGAGATGAGGTCGACGCCCGGCACCGTGCGGCGGGTGTGGGCGATGTGCTCGACCACCTTGTGGCCGGGCAGGTGCCCGCCCTCGCCGGGCTTGGAGCCCTGGGCCATCTTGATCTGGAGCTCGTCGGCAC
>JBDGTC010000100.1:0-14054 GCA_042217215.1 Halobacteriaceae archaeon | reverse complement strand
GACACCGCGCCGGGGTCGACGATGACGTTGACGAATGCGTCTGTCATTGGTCCGTCTCCGAGCTTCTCCCCGGAGTGCCAAGAGTGTTCGGTCGGCCGCGCGGTGGGTCTGGCTACGGGCTCAGACGCTGCCTGTCGCGCGGGAAGATGATGGCCTCGCGGATGTTGTCGAGGCGCTCCGGGTCGAGGCCCTGCTGCTCGAAGCCGGCCACGAGCTCGTCGTAGCGGTGTTCGCGCTGGCCGCCCGAGACGAGCTCCATCCGCGGGTGGTTCAGGTCGAAGCCCGTCGAGACCGTGTCGTCGGTCTCGGTGTCCTTGATGTAGAACGGTTTCACCTCGCTGGGCCAGTTCGTGATGAAGAAGTGCTCGCCGACGTCCTCGCCGAGCGCGCGCTCGGCCTCCGTCGAGAGGTCGTCGCCCCACACGAGCTGGACGTCCAGCTCGGGGGAGGCGTTCACGCGCTCGATTGCCTCCTCGTAGGTGAGGCGCGGGAACGGGGTGTCGGGGACGGCGAAGTCCTCCTCGAGGTCGAGTGCCGCGAGCTGATCGGCGCAGTCATCGGCGACCGCCTCGTAGGCGGCGGTGACGACCGTCTCCGCGACGTCCATCGCGTCGCTCGCGTCGTGGAAGGCGCCCTCGAAGTCGATGGAGGTGGCCTCGTTGAGGTGGCGCGGGGTGTTGTGCTCCTCCGCGCGGAAGATGGGACCGATCTCGAAGACGCGCTCGAGTCCCGAGCCGGCGACGAGCTGCTTGAACAGCTGCGGGCTCTGGTTCATGAACGCCTCCCGGCCGAAGTAGGTGATGGGGAACAGCTCGGTGCCGCCCTCCGTGCCCGTCGCGACGATCTTCGGGGTGTTGATCTCCGTGGCGTCGTGGTCGCGGAACGCCTCGCGCACCGCTTCGAGCACCGCGGCCTTCACCTCGAAGACGGCCTTGACCTCGGGCTTCCGGAGGTCGAGGGTGCGGTTGTCGAGGCGGGTGGGCAGCTCCGCGCCGACCTTCCCGGAGGGGTCGAGTGGGAGCTCGGGGTCGGCGGGGGCGACGACCTCGAAGGTGTCGGGGGTGACCTCGACACCGGTGGGCGCGCGGGGCTCCTCGGCCACCTCGCCGGTGACCTCCACGACGCTCTCGCGGTGGACGTCGAGCGCGCGGGTGACGAGCTCCTGGTCGAGTTCGTCCTTCTCGATCTTGACCTGGATGCGTCCGGTGCGGTCACGGAGGATGAGGAAGGCGATGCCACCGAGGTCACGGACCTCGTGGACCCAGCCCGCGAGCGTGACGTGCTCGCCGGGCTCGGCGTCAGCGGCGTAGCTGCGCTCGGTCATACCCCTCGGTTCCCGGGGGCCGGCCCTAAATCCGCCGGTTGCCGGGCGCCCGTGCTCCGTCCCCTGCCGTCGCTACATGTCCCGGCGACCGCCACGCACGTACGGGGCGGGCGCGACGGTGGCGCCGATCTCCTTCATCGAGTGGCGCTCGACCTGGGAGGTCCCGCTGTCGTCGCCCCAGACGAAGGAGACCTCGGTCCCCGGCTCGGCGTACTCGGCGTCGATGGTCGCGAGCGAGAGCATCTCGCGCTTGTAGTAGAGGTAGCCCGGGTACTTCGAGAGGCCGACGACGTCGCCGTCCTTCAGGATCTTGTCGTAGTGGGTGTGCGACCACGTGCTCGCGGTGTCGGGCAGGTCGATGAACTTGTGGGGCTCGCCCTCGCGGAACAGCGAGGCGAAGCAGTCGACGACGTCCTCGTCGTCCCACACGAGGGTGACCTTCCTTCGCTCGTCGGTCTCGCGCAGCCGCTCGAGGGCCGCCTTCCCGACGAAGTCCTTCTCGAAGTCGATCAGGTTGCCCTGATCGCGATCGAAGGGGGTGATGTAGTAGTCCGTGATGTCGTCGGACTCGAAGCTCCCGCCGATGGTGAGACTCGCCTCCATCTCGTCGGCGTCCAGCCACTCCCGGTAGCCCGCCATCTCTTCGCTCTCGTAGATCGCCGGCAGCGGCATCACGAACCACCCCGACCCGATCTTGCCCGTCTTGTAGGCCTTCGAGCCCAGCCGCCGGAGGCCGTACTCCTCGCCGGCGTCGAGGATGTTTCCCAGGATCTCGTCGTGGGCCTCGTAGGGCCCGAAGATCTCCAGCCCAGGCGTCGCCGCCATCCCGTGTCCGAGCGCGTACGTCTCGACGCCGTTTATCTCGATGGTGTCCATCTTGAAGAAGGGGATGTCGGGCAGGGGCCCGTCGGTGACCTCCTCGATGACGTCGAGGGCGTTCGGTCCCTGGATCTGGAAGCGGAAGTCGGCGGGGTCGTCCGCCCAGAACGGCCGGTACCGGATCTCCGTCTCGACGTCGAGGTCGGAGACCTCGGCGTTGTAGCGGATCCAGTTGTTGACCCACGGCCCGCCGACACAGGTGAACGTGTTCTCGTCGAGATAGAAGAGGATGTTGTCGCCGATGACGTAGCCGTCGTGGTTGCAGACGATGATGTTGCGGGCCTGGGGCGGCTCGCCGTCCCGGATGCTGTCGTAGTTGTTGACGCTCAACCAGGCGAGCAGCTCCAGCGCGTCGGGACCCTCGATCGTGAGGTTCCCCATGTGGTAGGACTGGTCGACGATCGCCGCGGTCTCGCGGACCGCGCGCTGCTCCTCGATCCAGTGGGTGTACTCGTCGGGGAAGTCGTAGGTGTGCCGATCGAAGTCGGTGTTGCGCAGGTAGCTCGCCGGGCTCTCCACGTCCGCGAGAACGTCCGCGAGCGTCTCGGATGCCATGGGGGCGATACGCAAAACCAGCGCATTATTTCTACCGGTTGTCCCCGTTCTCCCCCTCCTCGACTGCGGCCCCCACGACCCCAACACGAAGACTTATTCTCGGGAGCCGAGCTAGTCCCGTCGTTCGCAGCCGTGACCCGACAACCTACCGCCGAGCCACCTCGGCCGGCTCGAGCCGCCACGGACCAGCACCAATGACGGTCCAGGAATCGGCCGCCGAGAACGGGACGAGGACGCTGCTCGCCGACCCCCGGTACGAGCTGATGCCGTTCGACAGCTTCGGCGACCAGCTCGCCCACCTGCCCGAGGGGTCGACGGTCACGATCACCGCGTCGCCGACCCTTGGCCTCGACGCCACCATCGAGTGGAGCGAGCGGGCCGCCGACCGCGGGTGGGAGGTCGTCCCCCACCTCGCGGCGCGGTACGTCGAGGACGCCGACCACCTGGACGAGGTCGCCGGCCGACTCGTCGACGCGGGGGTGACGGACGTGTTCGTCCCGGGCGGGGACCGGGAGGAGCCCGTCGGCGAGTTCAGCTCCGCTCACGACCTGCTCGTCGCACTGGAGGAGCTCGGCTACGAGTTTGACGACGTGGGCATCACCGGCTACCCGGAGGGCCACCCCATCCTCAGCGACGAGACTCTCGCGGAGTCGATGGCCACGAAGGCCCCGCACGCGACCTACGTCACGACCCAGCTCTGCTTCGACCCCGCCGCCATCACCGACTGGATCGAGTCGGTTCGCGACCGGGGCATCGACCTGCCCGTGGAGGTCGGCATCCCCGGCGTGCTGGAGTACCAGCGACTCCTGAACATCTCCCAGCGCGTCGGCGTGGGCGACTCGCTGCGCTTTCTCAAGAAGACGAGCGGCGTGCTGGGCTTCCTGCGCCAGCTTGTCAGCTCACGTGGCACCTACCAGCCGGACGACCTCGTCGACGCCATCGACGCGGCGGCAGCGGACCCCGCGATGAACATCAGCGGCCTCCACGTCTACACGTTCAACGAGGCGAAGGCGACCGAAGACTGGCGACGCGACCGGCTGGCTGACCTGTAGCGGTCCGGACGGTGCTCCGGGGCGGCGTCGCTCTCGACGGACAGTTCAGCGACCGTGGGCGTCCTTCACGCCCCGGACCGTCTCGCGCACGGCGTCACACCCCTCGTCGTGGAGGAGGTCGCCGACGACCACCACGTCGGCCACCTCGCCCATCTCGTACGCGGCGTCGTAGTCCCGCACCCCGCCGCCGTAGAACAGCGTGGCGTCCTCGAGGGCCCCCTGGGCCGCCGCGACCTTGTCCGGGTCGCCGTAGGTGCCGGAGTACTCGACGTAGACGATCTCCTGGCCGAACATCCGCTCGGCCATCTCGGCGTAGGCCGCGACGTCGTCCGCGGACTGGTCGCAGTCGGCGTCGGTGAGCTGCGCAACGCTGGCCTCGGGGTTGAGGACGACGTACGCCTCCGTCGTCGTGCGCGCCCAGTCCACGTCGTCGATGCGCACCCACTCCTTGTGGGCGCCGGTGATCCACGTCACGTCGCCGGCGTTGAGCACGACCGGGACGAGGTAGCCCGCGAGCGCGGGGTCGTCGACGACGACCGCGGGGTTCGAGGGCTCCTGGTAGAGGGGCACGTCGTGGGCGGCGCAGGCGTCGATGACCGACTGCATCTTCTCGGTCGTCATGTCCAGCGTGCCGCCGACCTCGATGGCGTCCGTGCCGGTCTCCATCACGTCCTCGAAGGTCTCCCCGTCGGCGAGGTCCTTGTCGGGGTCGACTTTGAGGACGTGGTCGACGTCGTTCCAGGGTCCGCTCATGGCTCTGGGTGGACACAGCGGCAGTATAGGCGTGTCGGTGGATCCCCGTGCCGGAACCGCGGACGACAGATCACGCGCGCGGACGAGAAAAGTTAGGATGCTCCGACCGCTCGCTCCTGGCATGGAACCGGAGGATCCCGAGCGCTCCGTCAAGCCGTTCTGCGGCCTGGCCATCGAGGACGCCGCCGAGCTGGCTGTCGACCGCGGACTCGCGGACGACCCGGGGACGGCCGCGGGTCTCCTCTCCCGCGTGGCCGAGGACGGCGTCGTGACCGCCGCGGCCGTCGAGGACGCCGTGGCGGACGCGGCCGGTGCGGTCTCGACCGCCGAGACGCGGGTCGAGCTCGCCGAACTCGCCCTCGACGACGCCCGGGAGGCGGCGGCCCCGCTCGCGGACGTCGACGCCGTGGACTCCCGGCTTGCCGAGCACCGCACGGCCGTCGCGGCCCTCGGCGACCGCATCGCGGCCCACCGGGACGCGCTGGCGGCGCTCCGGGAGCGGGACGACGACGCGTTCGGCACCGCGCGTCGCGTCGCCGACCTCGTCGACGCGGCCGAGGCCACGACCGCCCGCGCCGACGACCGCCAGGCCGCGCTCGACGACCTCGAGCAGTGGTTCGGCTCTCACGACCACCGCGTCGCCGACCTCCGGGCGGAGGTCACCGCGCTCGCGGAGGCCGTCGACGCGCTCGAGGAGACCGCCTCGGCCCTCGAGCGGGCCGCCGACGGGGCCGGCGAGCCGACGGACCTCTCGGTCGCGCCCGGGGAGGCGTGGCGCGACGCCGTGCTCCACCAGCGCCTCCACCGGCTGGCGGTGGCCGACCTGCGGGCGGAGCGAGGCGACGTGACGACGCTCGCGGACCGGGTCGACGCCCAGGCCGAGAGGGCCGACGCCACCGACGAGAGCCTCGACGCGGTCGCGTCGGCCCTCGACGACGCGGCCGACCGGGTCGAGGCCCTCGGGGACCGCCTCTCCGCGGCCGCCACCGACGAGTGGACGGCCCGCCACGGCGACGCAGTCGCGTCGGCCGACGACGCCCTCGGCGCGGAGACGCCGCCGGTCGACTGGGGGCGCGTCGGCGAGGTGGTCGAGGCGGCACGGGCCGACGGCGACGAGGGGTAGTCGGCAGTCCGTCGGCTGCAACGGCGCCGCGGGCGGACGTGCGTTCGCCCGGGGCTTACTCGTCTGTCGCCGCCTGCCCCTCGCGGAGTCCGGCCCTGAGTGCCACCCTCGCGATCGCGGCGCCTTCCGTCGCCGTCCGCTCCACGGCGTCCAGTGCACGGACGGTGGCGACCGCGTCCCGGCCGCTCCCGGGCTGACTCGCCGCCGCGTCGCACACGTCGGCGTCGAGGGACGCGAGACGGGACGTCACGTCGTCGGCTCGACGGCGTGCGACCCGGGCCGCCCCCGGGTCTGGCTCGTCGATTGCCGCGGCGACCGCGTCGTCGACGGCCTCCCGCGCCGCCTCCGCCGCCTCGATTAGTCGGTCCCCACAGCCGATCGGAGCCCCACCGTCGCGTCGCTCACCCGCCTCCGCGAGCGCGACCCCCAGCTCCGCGACCGCGTGGAGTGAGGACGCGATCGCTGCGGCGTCGGCCAGGGCCGGTCGATCGACCGAGAGCTGGTCGAGCACCGCGGCCGAGTGCCGTGCGCGGTTGGCCTGGCGGGCGACCAGCGTGTGCTGGCGGTCGGCCTCGTCAAGCCGGAGCCGCAGCCGGTCGGCAGCCGACTCTCGCGTGGCGAACGCCGCGGCGCCCTCGCGCTGGGTGGCGCGCGCGGCGTGTCTGAGCTGGCCGACGGACTGTCGCACCGACACTTCCGCGGGGTCAATGGCGAACCTGACGCTCGTCCGGGTTGCTGCCGGCTCCCCCGCGTCGCCCTCGCCGTCGCCGGCCTCTCCCGTCCCCGCCCCGTCGGTGATGGCGCCCACGAGCGACCGGACAGCGTCGTCGACGGCCCGTCGCTGGGCCGCCGACGGTCCCCCCGTCGCGGTGAGGTCGATCGACCGGAAGCCGGCGACGTACGCCTGGCGGACCGTCTCCCCCACGCCCTCGGGTGCCACGTCGTCGATCGCCACCTCGGCGGTCCCGAGTGGATCCTCGGTCGCCGGTTCGCTGCTGAGCAGGATCGTCCCGTCGCCGCGCTCCGAGAGGTACACCTCGGCGCCGGCCGCGAGGTGCTCGTCCTCCGCCCAGCGCTTCGGGACCGACACGGTGTACGTCCCGCCGCCGACCTCCTGGAGCTTGCGCGTCTCCATCAGTACAGGAGCGACGGGTCGTTCTCGACGGCGTACACCGTCCGCGCGGCGACGTTCGCGGCGTGGTCGCCGACCCGCTCCAGGTCCCGGACGGCGAGTAACACGCCCGTGACGTCGTCCAGTGCGGCCTCGACCGCCCACGGACTCGCGTCGGCCGAGCGCTCGAGGAGGTCCCGGATCAGCGACTGGCTCGCCCGCGCACACAGCGCGTCGACCTCGTCGTCGCGACCGTGGACCCGGCGCGCGGCCGCGACGTCGTCGTCGGCGTAGGCGTCGAGGGCCGTCTCGAACTGGTCGTCGACCAGGTCGGCGATCGGGCCGAGATCGACGTGATCGCGGACCTCCACGGAGACGGCCGTCGCGTAGCCCCCGAGGTTGCGCCCCAGCGTCGCGACGCGGTGGAGGTCGGTGAGGACCTTGTACGAGGCCGCGACGTGCCGGAGGTCGCCGCCCACCGGCTGCTGGAGCGCGAACAGCTCGACGCAGTCGGCCTCGAGCTCCCGGAGCCGGTCGGCCACGCCCGTCGCGGGGGCTGTCGGGAACGCACCCCCCGGACTCGCGCCGATCGCGTCGAGGCCCTCCCGGAGCACGGCCCGGACCGTCTCCCCGAGTTCTCGCACCGCCTCGCGGAGCTCGGTCAGCGCCGCCTGGAACCGTTCCCTGGTCATCAGCCGAACTTCCCGCTGATGTACTCCTCCACGCGCTGGCTCTCCGGGTCCTCGAAGATCTGGTCCGTGTCGTCGTACTCGACGAGGCGGCCCCCGGTGAGGAAGACGGCGGTCTGGTCGGAGATGCGCGCGGCCTGCTGCATGTTGTGGGTGACGATGACGACGGTGTAGTCCTCCGCGAGCGAGGCGATGAGGTCCTCGATCTTCGCGGTCGCGATGGGGTCGAGCGCGCTCGCGGGCTCGTCCATCAGGATGACCTCGGGGTCGACGGCGAGACACCGCGCGATGCAGAGGCGCTGCTGCTGGCCGCCCGAGAGGCCCAGCGCACTGTCGTCGAGGCGGTCGTTCACCTCCTCCCACAGCGCCGCGTCCCGGAGCGCCGACTCCAGGAGCTCGTCCTCCCGTTCGGGGGTCGCGTTCCCCGTGAGACGCGCGAGCAGTCCGCGCTGGAGCTCCCCGTGCTTCCGCGGGCCGTAGGTGACGTTGTCCCGAATGGACTTCGGGAAGGGGTTGGGCGACTGGAACACCATCCCCACGCGCTTGCGCAACTCGACGAGGTCGGTCTGCTCGTCGTAGATCTGCTCGCCGTCGAGGCGGACCGATCCCTCGACCCGCGCCGCGTCGATCCGGTCGTTCATCCGGTTGAGCGACCGGAGGAACGTGGACTTGCCACAGCCCGACGGCCCGACGAGGGCGGTGATGCTCTCCGCCGGGATGTCCATCGAGACGTCGCGGAGCGCGTGGTCGTCGCCGTAGTGGACGTCCAGGTTCCGTACGGCGAGCTTCGGCTGCCCGTCGACGTCGTACTCGCGCCAGGACTCCTGCAGGCGCTCCTCGGTCTCTCCGGCCGTCGTCGTGGGCGCGGCGCGGGCGGCGGCGTCCTCGCGGCCCGGCTCCGTCGCCGACTCCTCCACGGCAGCCGCCGGGTCTCTCTCGTCCTGTACTGTCGTCCGTCCGCGTGTCTCAGTCATGGGTGAGTTTCCGTCTGAAGTAGGTCCGCATCGCGATGCCCACGGCGTAGAACCCCAGCACGAGCAGGAGGAGGACGAAGGCCGCCCCCCACCCCTGCTCCATGGGTCCGGCCACGCCGTGAGAGATGATCGTCCAGATGCGCAAGGGGAGTGCGCCCGAGCTGGAGAGCAGGGCGTCGTTCGTCACGAACGGCGGGTGCCCCACGAGCCGGAAGCTCCCGAGGACGTTCGGTGCCTCGCGGGCGCTGAGCCGGCTGCTCACGACGAGCAGGATGGGTGCGGTCTCCCCGGCGATCCGCCCCACGCCGAGGATGACGCCGGTGAGGATGCCCGGCATCGCCGCCGGGAGCACGACGCTCCGGATGGTCTGCCACTGCGTGACCCCGAGCGCCGCGCTCGCGTCGCGGTACTCGTCGGGCACCGCGACGATGGCCTCCCGCGAGGTGATCAACACGAGCGGGATGAGCATGAACGCGAGCACGAGCTGTCCGGCGAAGATGGACTGGCTGATGCCGAGCTCGAGGACGATGAAGGAGAAGGCAAAGAGTCCGTAGACGACGCTCGGCGTCGACCAGAGCGCGTTGGTCGCTGTCTCCACGAGTCGGGTGAACCACGCCTGCTCGGCGAACTCGGAGAGGTACACGGCGGCCCCGAGCGCGAGTGGCACCCCGAGGAGGACCGCACCGAGGACGATCCAGAACGTCCCGACCAGCGGGGGCAGGATGCCGTTCGGAATCTCCGGGACGAAGGAGTACCCCAGCTCGACGAACGGCCAGCGCACGTTCGGGTGGGGGATCGAGAGTCCAAGCTCCCGGATTGACACCGAGTCCCAGTGCAGTTCGGCGCCCCGGAGCGCCGGCCCCGCACCGCGGTAGACGACGAACCCGACGACGAGGCCCATCGCGGCGAGGATGGCGGCGGCGTTCAGGTAGAGCAGGACGAACGCGCCGCGCTCGCGGCCCTCGGCCCCGTACCCGCCGTAGCTCTTCGCGCCCGCCCAGGCGACGAGGAGCGCGGCGACGGCGACGAGGCCGGGGACGGCGATCTGGCCGGTGACGCCACCACCCGCGCCGGCGTTGGTGCTCGCGGTCTCCGGGATGTTCGTGACGTCCCACGCCCACCCCGGGTCGATCGCGCCGGCGAGGAGCACGAGCCCGACGAACGCCGCGAACGCCCCGGTCGTCAGCGTCGAGCCGACGTCCTCGCGCGGGAGGAGGGTCGCGGCCGCGCCGATCGCTCCGAGCGCCACCGCGGGACCGCTCCACCCGACCAGCGCCCCGCTGCCCGTCGCCCACAGGGCGCCGCCACCGATCGCACCGAGTGCCAGGAGTCCCCCGATCCCGGCCCGGAGGAGCGCCCCGCGGCTCCGGACTCGACTGTCGAGGACCGCCGGCACGCCGACGACCGGGCCGACGACGGCGACCAGCGCCGGGAGCACGCCGCCCGCCCCCGTGGCGATCGCCGCGACGGCGAGTCCGCTCGCCGCGAGGAGCGCGACGCCACCGGTCGCGGTCCCCCGTGCCCCGAGATCGGCGCGCGCGGCCACCCAGTCCACGACGCCGAGTCCGGCGGCGAACGCCGGACCTGCGACGGCGGCGGTCGCCAGCGCGCCCGTGCAGAGGAACCAGAGCAGCCCCGGACGCGACAGGCCGATCGTCTGGGAGGCCACGAGACCGCCGGTCGCAAACGCGAGCGTTCCGAGCGCGAGCCCGGTCGGTACGCCGGCTCCGTGGTCCGGGGCCGTGTCGACGAGTCCCGCCCGGGACGCGAGCCCGAACCCTGCGGTGGCGAGGCCCAGGGCGAACACGGTCGCGCCCGCGAGGCGACTCGAGGACGCGCCGGCCACGCTCGCGTCGAGGGGGAGCCACTGGAGGAGGGTGGCGAGCGCGGCCACGACGAGGGCGACGGCGACGAGCGTCACGGCCAGCGCCGCGCGCTCGAAGGCCGTCTCGTCGTCGCGGACCAGAGCGGGCCGGCCGGTCGCCTCTCCCGCCGTCGAGGTGTGCCGGCTCACCGTTCACCTCCGAGGCGGTCGGCCATGCGGCGCTCGACGACCTGCGAGGTCACACTCAGGGCGCTCACGACCACGAAGAGCACGACGCCGGCGGCGAACAGTCCCTCGAGCCCTCCTTCCGAGGCGTTGCCGTAGAAGTTGGCGATCAGCGTGGTGAGGGTCTGCCCCTCGTCGTACGCGTCGAAGAACGGCATCGGGAACTCGTAGCTCGAGCCCAGGATGGCCGCGGCGGCCATCGTCTCGCCGACGGCCCGCCCGACGCCGAGCAACACGCCCGCCGAGACCCCCGAGAGTGCGGCGGGGAGGCTCACGCTCTTCATCGTCTGCCAGTCGGTCGCCCCGACCGCGACCGACCCGTCCTTCGTCGCGTCGGGGACGCTGTCGAGGGCGTCCTCGGCGACGGAGACGACGGTCGGGAGCGCCATCACGCCCACGACCAGCCCGGCGAGGAGGAAGGAGCCCTTCACCGGGTCGAGCATGGCGTCGCGGAAGAAGTTCGAGAGCACGGTGAACCCGAGGAAGCCGTAGACGATCGAAGGGATGCCGGCGAGCACCTCGATGCCCGGCTTCACGAGCCCCCGGATCCGATCCGGCGCGACCTCGTTGACGAAGAGCGCGCCGGCGACGCCCAGGGGCGCGGCGACGAGGACCGCCACCACGGTGAGCATCAGGGTTCCGACCATCGCCGGGAGCAGCGAGAGCTCGCCCGTGCCGGGCGACCAGAGCCGCCCGGACGAGCTGGTCAACAGCGCGACCCCGTGCTCCTCGAACGCCGGGGCTGCGCGCTGGAAGAGGAAGACGACGACGAGACCGAGCACGAGGAGCGTCGAGACCGTCGCGACGAACGCGAGCGCGTGAGCGGTCGCCGACCGGTGCCGGACCCAGCCGTAGCCGGCGGCGAGGAGGAACGTCGCGAACGGCACGACGACGTACCCCGCGTCGACGACGAGCGGACAGAGCAGTGCTGCGACGAGCGACGAGCCGCCGATCGCCGCGGTGGCGGCCGCGTCGCGGTCGAGGTCGCCGACGCGTCGCCGGAGTACCGTGAGCCACCGTGGAACGTACCGTTGGAACATCGATTGTGTGGGGTGCTGAAGACGGAGAGCCCGCTGGTCGTCGGCGGGTCGCGGTCAGGTCACTCGGGGATCGTCGCGGGGTCGGGCAGCTTTTCGAGCTGGGCCTGCTGCCGGTCGTCGGGGAGCTTGAAGTAGTTGTGCGGCTCCACGAAGGTCGACTGGCCGAAGTCCTCGAGGACCATGTTCAGGATGACCGCCTCCTTCTCGGAGGTGCCGTCCCACGTGTAGGCGTGGAGGTCGCGGGAGAGGGGGTACTCCTTCGCGCCGAGGTTCTCGCCGTAGGAGTAGGTCGTCCCGTTCCAGACGAGGTCGATGGCGGCCACGCCGGGCTCGCCGACGAACGCGAGTGCGAGGTAGGAGATGGCGTTGTCGGCGTCGCCGATGGCGCGCGCGAGCTGCTGGTTCTTGCCGAAGCGGTTCGCGACCTGGGTCTGCTCGTTCGGGTTGCCGTAGACGTTCGAGACGAAGGAGGTACGCGTCCCGGAGTCGACCGCGCGGCCCAGGACCTGGATCGGCTTGTCGGGGCCGCCGAGCTCGCTCCAGTTCGAGTACTCGCCCTTGTAGAGGCCCTTGAGCTCGTCGCCGGTGATCTCGGTGAGGCCGGCGTCCTTGATCTCCTGGGAGACCACGATGGGCTGGCCGTCCACCCCGACGACGTGGTCCGTGAACTTGTCCCGGCGGGACTGGGGCCAGTCGGGCTTCTCGGCGCTCACCGGGGCGCTCGAGTCGCCGATGTCGAGGATGCCCTGGTAGAGGTTCTCACAGCCCGTTCCGGAGTGGCTCACGTTCGCCGTGAACAGGAACGGCGGCGTGCCGGAGCTCCCGCTCGTCTCCTCGGTCGTGTACTCGTAGAAGGCCGCCCAGTACTCCGCGAGGGACTTGTCGGTCGTGATCTGGGAGCCGTCCCGCGCGAGGGTCATGTCGTTGCGCTTGTCTCCGGTGCCGATCCAGTACTCCGCGTCCGAGGCAGGGAAGTCCGACCCCCAGTACCCCGAGGCGTCCCGCATGATCGGGTAGACCGTCGAGGATCCCCCCGCCTTGAGCGGCGAGTAGTCCTTGCTCGGCGTCGTGGAGGGCGTGGTCTGCTGCCCGCCGACGTCCGTGGTCTGGGGCGACCCGTTCGTCGTCCCGTTCCCGCCGTCGCCACCGCCGTCGCCGCTGCAGCCGGCGAGGCCGGCCGCGCCAGCGGCGCCGGTCGTCAGGATGAACTTCCGTCGCGACACGCGCTCCGCCACCCGTCCTGAGTCCTGCGACATCGAGTGAACGGAGGCCCGATCACTGTAAACTCCTTTATAATAGTGGTACGGCACCGACGCCCTGTGACGGTCTCACTCGGTGCCGCTCCCTCTGCCTCTTGTGACCACCGTACGTCACCTCGTCTCACAGGAGGCTATATAGACGTCCGGGCTGGGCGTGGGCAGGCGACCGCGACTCAGGCGTCGAGAACCTCGTCGAGGAGGCTGCGCACCCGGTCGGCGATGTCCTCGCGGAGCGCCGCGACCTCGGCCGGTGGCATACCGTCGGGGTCGGGGAGGTCCCAGTCGCGGTTCTCGCCGGCCCACCCGGCCGGACAGGCCGCCTCCGCCGAGCAGCCCATCGTGATCACGTAGTCGCTGTCCCGGAGCCCCTCGGCGGTCACCGCCCGGGGCTCGCGGTCCCCGACCTCGATGCCGACCTCGCCGAGCGCCTGGACCACCGGCTCGTGGACCGCGTCCGCGGGTCGCGTCCCGCCCGTGACGAGGTCCACCCGAGACTCCAGGCCGCGCTCCGCGAGCTCCCGCTCGGCGATCGCGTAGGCCATCTGGGAGCGCCCCGCGTTCTGCACGCAGACGAAGGCGACCCGGACCGGGTCGTCCGTGCCGTCCGGGTCGTTTCGGTCGTCCGAACCGTCCCGGCCGTCCGAACCGTCCCGGCCGTCGTCACCGGCCGCGGCCCGGCCCTCGGGTGCGCCCTCGGCCATCGTCAGTCACCTCCCGCGGGAGCTCCGATGCGGTCGGTCGCGGGGAACAGCCGCGAGCGCGTCGCGAGCGCGACGCGGACGAGCGCCAGCATCACCGGGACCTCGATGAGCGGGCCGACCACCGTCGCGAGCGCGACGTCGCTCCCGACGCCGAAGACCGCGACGGCGACCGCGATGGCGAGCTCGAAGTTGTTCGACGAGGCCGTGAACGCGAGGCTCACGCTCTCGGGGTAGTCGAAGCCGAGGACAGCGCTCGTCCCGTAGGCGAGCGCCCAGAGCCCCGCGAAGAAGACGAAGAGGGGGACGGCGATGGCGACGATCTCGCCGGGGTTCGCGAGGATGTAGTCGCCCTTGAGCGCGAACATCACCACCACCGTGAAGAGGAGCCCGAGGAGGCCGAGCGGGCCGAGGCGGGGCACCACGCGGTGGTAGTAGGCCTCGCGGCCGACCGTTCGAAAGGCGACGCGCTGGGTGAGATAGCCCAGCACCAGCGGGAGGCCGAGGAAGACGCCGACCATCTGGGCGACGAGGCCCGCCGACACGG
>JBDGTC010000007.1:0-14977 GCA_042217215.1 Halobacteriaceae archaeon | reverse complement strand
AGGCTGGTCTTGGCGTACGGCTCCGCCGCGGCGACCTGGGCGAGCACGTCGAGGCTCTGGCGGTAGCCCGCACGCGGGTCACGGACCGGGCGCTGGAGGCGCTCGACGGTCTCGACGTTGTGGGCGACGACGTCCGGCCCCGCGTCGAGGACCTCCCCGACGAGGGCCCGCTCGCCCTGGAAGTCGGGGATCAGGGCTTCGACGAGGACGTCCGGGTCGCGTCGCTTGATCTCGCGGACGGTCTCCGCGAAGTGGGGCGCGCCCTGGCGCGGCAGGTCGTCCCGGTCGACGGAGGTGAGCACGACGTAGTCCAGGCCCACCTCGGTCACCGCGCGGGCGACGTTCTCGGGCTCGTCCGGGTCGAGGGGGTCCATCCCGCCGGTCCCGACGTCACAGAAGTTGCAGCCCCGCGAGCACCGCTCGCCCAGCAGCATCACCGTCGCGGTGCCGGGGCCGTCCCGGCCGGACCAGCACTCCCCGCGGTTCGGACAGGAGGCCTCCTCGCAGACCGTCGTGAGGTCGTACTCGGCGAGCGTGGAGCGCACCTCGGTGAACCGCTCGCCGCCGGGCGGGCGCACCGCGAGCCAGTCGGGCTTGCGCCGCGCGGGTGGCGGGGCCGGCCGCCGGGCTGCCCCCGCCCGCCCCGGCTGCGTCGCGGCTCTCCTCCCCCGCGCTCGACATGGACGGCACGTCCCGTCGGCGGGGGAAAAGGGTGCCGCGTTCGCTCGCGGCGGTCTGCACCCGGGCGCTCGGTGGCGGACTGACTCTACAGAAAATTTATCCGAAGCACTTCCGAACCGACGGCCACCGATGGACACAGAGCGGTTCGACCTCTCCCCACTCGCGGCCGTCCTCCTCGCCGTCGCCGCCCTCGCCCTCGCCCTCCGGCTGTTCGCGCTCGGCTACCGCGTCTTCTACTACGACGAGGCGTGGTTCGGCTACTGGGTGCTGAAGTTCCTGGACACCGGCGTGTGGTGGTACCGCCCGACGATGCACGGCCCGTTCTTCGTGCGCGTCAACGCCATCGTCTTCTCCCTGCTGGGGGTCTCGGACGCCACCGGTCGGCTCGTGGTCGCCCTGATGGGCGGGCTGTTCCCGCTCTCGGCGTGGCTGTTCCGCGAGCGCCTCCGCGACGCGGCGGTCGTCGCGCTCGCGGTCATCCTCGCCGTGAACCCTCTCCTCCTCTACTACTCGCGGTTCATGCGCAAGGACTTCCCGCTCGCCGCGGCGATGCTCGTGACCCTCGGGCTGGTCGTGCGCCTCGCCGACACCGGCCGGACGCGGTACCTCTACGGCGCCGCGTTCTCGCTCGGCGTCGCCTTCGGGACGAAGGAGAGCGTGCTCCTCTGGCTGGTGACGTGGCTCGGCGCGGGCCTGATCGTGCTGGACTACCGGCTCGTCGGCGCGCGGTGGCGCGGCTCATCGCCGGGAGCCCTCCTCGGCGACGTCGCCGCCCGCGTCCGCCACCGCGGGCGCGAGTGGCTCCCCCACGTCGTCGGCAGCGGCCTCCTCTGTCTCGCCGTGGTCGTCTACTTCTACGCGCCACGCGGGGGCGGGCGGCCGAACGACGGCGTGGACATCGGGCTCTGGATGGCGCTGACGGGCGACGTCGCCTCGCTGCCCGCGGTCGTCGGTGAGGCGACCATCGGAACCTTCCAGGCGGCGATCGACCACTGGGTCCACGGCGCCAAGCAGGACCACCCCTACCTCCCGTACCTCACGGACACGCTGAAGACGCTCCGGGCGGGCGCGGCGGGCGTCCTCCTCCTCGCCGTCCTCGGCTACGCCGCCGACCGCTACGGCGAGGGCGGACCGCGCGCGCTCGTCGAGTTCAACTTCTACTGTGGCGTCCTCGCGACCGTGGGTTACCCCATCGCGAACTTCCTCCCGGTCCCGTGGTCCACGACCCACGCCGTCGTCCCGTTCGCGGTCCCGGCGGCGGTCGGCGCCGGCGTCGTCTACCGCTGGGGGTGGCGCGGTGGCACGAGCGCCCGCGACGCCGTCGGCGGAGTGACGGGCGGGCTGGGTTCGCCGGGCCTCCCCCGCAGCCGGCTCCGCCACGCGACGCGGGCCGGCCTCGCCACGGGGCTCCTGGTCCTCCTGCTCGCGAGCGCGAGCGCGACGGCGTACCAGACCTCCTACGTCGCGCCACACGACAGCCCCGTGGGACCGACGGGCAACGAGATAATCTACTACGCGCAGCCCCCCGCCGAGCTCCGGACCGGAATCGAGGCCATCGAGCGCGCGGCGGCGAGCGGCGGCCCGGACACGGACGTCCTGTACGTCGGGCGAGCGATGGCGATGAACGAGACGAAGGTCAGGCTCCCCCCGGAGACCGGCGCGTGGCACCGCCGCATGCCGCTCCCCTGGTACACCGAGGCCGCCGGCGCCGACGTCGCGAGCGTCGGGCGGGTCCAGGCGATGGGGGCGGACCCGCCGCCCGTCGTCATCACGCCGCCGGGGAAGCGCGGCATCGTCGCCCAGGAACTCGGCGACGCGTACACCGCGACCCACTACGACCTCGACGAGGCCGGCGACCGGCAGGCCGTCTTCTTCGTCCACGAGTCCATCCGGTAGGGCGCCCTCGGGGGCCGCGTGGGGACCGCGACTCGCGCGCCGACCACAACGCCCATGGCCCCGCCAGCGGAGTGACTCACACGCCAGATGCAGGTCGCCGAGGCAGTCCCCGAGTTCGCCCGCGCCTTCCCCTTCGACGAGTTCAACGAGATGCAGCGCGAGGCGCTCCCGGCGCTCCTCGAGGCCGACGACAACGTCGTCGCCAGCGCGCCGACCGCGAGCGGGAAGACCGCGCTCGCGGAGCTCGCCATCTGCCGCACCCTCTGCGACGGCGGCACGGCGCTGTTCGTCGCCCCGATGCGCGCGCTCACCAACGAGAAGGAGAGCGAGTGGGAGCGCTTCGAGTCGCTGGGGTACGACGTCTACGTCGTCACCGGCGAGCGCGACCTGACGCCGAGCCGCGCCGAGCGAGCGGACGTCCTCGTGATGACGCCGGAGAAGGCCGACTCCGCCACCCGGAAGCACGACTCGCCGCGCTACGAGTGGGTCAGAGACGTCGACACCGTCGTCGTGGACGAGGTCCACCTGCTGGACTCCGAGCACCGCGGCAGCGTGCTCGAGGCCACCGTCTCCCGGCTCCGCCGGCTGTGTGACCCCCGTCTCGTCGCGCTGTCGGCGACGCTCCCGAACGTCGCGGACGTCGCCGCGTGGCTCGACGCGCCGTCCGAGTGCACCTTCGACTTCGGCGACGAGTACCGCCCGGTCGACCTCGAGACGGGCGTGCGCACCTACACGCACGGGGAGAACGAGTTCGCCGACAAGTACCGCCGGCTCTACACCGCCCTCGACCTCGCGCTGCCCCACGTGCGGGACGGCGGCCAGTCGCTGGTGTTCGTCGCCTCCCGCGGCGACACCCAGCGGGCCGCGGCCAAGACCCGCGACGTGCTCGCGGAGCGCGACGTCGAGGTCGGCGCGCGCGGCGACTACGAGTTCCACCAGGACGCCCGGGCCCTCGAGGACGACGACCTCCGCCAGTCTGTGCTCGACGGCGTCGCCTTCCACCACGCCGGGCTCTCGAAGAACGACCGCGACCTCGTGGAGGCGTGGTTCCGGGAGGGGCTCGTCGAGGTGCTGTTCGCGACGACCACGCTGGCGTGGGGCGTGAACCTCCCCGCCCGCTGCGTCGTCATCCGGGACACGAAGATTCACGACCCACTGGAGGGCGAGGTCGACATGAGTCCGCTGGACGTCCTCCAGATGCTCGGGCGGGCGGGCCGACCGGGCTACGACGACGTGGGCTACGGCTACGTCGTCTGCGACCGCGGCGAGGCCGACAAGTACCGCACACTGCTCCGGGAGGGGACCGCCGTCGAGTCGCGGCTCGCGGGCGACCTCGCGGAGCACCTCAACGCCGAGGTTGCCACCGGCACGGTGCGGGATCTCGACGCCGTCACCGAGTGGCTCGAGACGACGTTCTACTACCACCGCGCGCAGAGCGCGCCCGACGCGTACGACTTCGCCGGCCTCCGGGACCGCGTCCGCGAGACGGTCTCGGACCTCGTCGACCGGGGCTTCCTCGAGCGCGAGGACCTCGACCTCGCACCGACGCCGCTGGGCCGACTCGCGTCGACGTTCTACCTCCGGCTCTCGACGGCGAGCGACTTCCGGGACCTCGCGGCGGGCCTCGAGGTGGACGCGGCGCTCGGCGCGGACCCGGACGGCGGAGACGCGGCAGACGCCGCCGCGGCGGTGCTCCGCGCCGTCGCCGGCGCCGCGGAGTTCGACAGCGTGAGCGCGCGGGCAGACGAGCGCGAGGCCGTGGAGACGGTGCTCGGCCGCCACGCCCGCCCCGGCGCGAGCGAGCGGTCGCCGGCCGAGCGCAAGGTGCTCGCGGTGCTGTACGGGAGCATGCACGGCGACGTGCCCGGCGAGCTCCGCAGCGACGCGTGGGTGATCCGGCAGAACGCGCTCCGCCTGCTCGCGGCCTGCCGCGCCGTCCTCGACGAGGTCGCCGGCCCGGCGGCGGCCAACCTCGCGGCCCGCCTCGCGGCCCGTGTCGAGCACGGCGTCCCCGCCGACGCCGTCGGCCTCGCCGCCATCGACGGCGTCGGCGCCGGCCGCGCGACGACGCTCGCCGACGCGGGGCTGACCACCCCGGGCGACGTCGTCGAGGCGGGTGTCGACGGCCTCGTGGCCGCGGGCCTCGCCGAGGGCGTCGCGGAGCGCGTCCGCGACGCCGCGACCGACATCCCCCGTCCCCGCGTCGAGTGGGGGTCGTTCCCCGCGTCGGTCCCTCGCGGCGGGAACGACCTCCGGGAGGTCACCGTCGTCAACGACGGCGCCGGCGCTCGCGCGGGCGTGCGCGTGACGGTGAACGGCGTCGAGATGACGGCCCGGGACCGCTTCCTCGACGACGACCTCGCGGTGCCCGTCGGCGTCTTCGGGGCCGACGCCGACCGCCTCGACTTCCGCGTCTCCGTGGCGTTCCCCGACCTCCCGCTCTCGCCGACCGTCGCGACCCGCACCGTCCGGGTCGACCCGCCGGGCTGAGTGCGCCGGCGTGCACGCGGCACCCCGTGGTCGACCGGCCCTCGGGTTGAAATGCGGTCGGGCGGCCACGGGCCGCCATGGACGGCATCCGCGTCCTGGCCGGCGACTGCACCGTGCGCTTCGCGGACGACGCGACCGCGAGCGACACCACCCAGCGCGGCCGCGTACTCGCGGTCGTGAAACCAGACAACACCGTGCTGGTCCACGACGCGGCGGGCTACCGCCCCGCGGCCTGGCTGACCCGCGCCGACGCCGTGCGCACCGAGCGCGACGGCGAGGCCGTGTCCCTCACGGCGACGAAGGGCGACCAGCGAATCGAGCTGGCGAGCACTGGGCCGGCCCGCACGGCGCGCTTCGACGTCTCGCCGGCGGGCGACCCGGTCGGAGAGCACCCCGACTGTGGCGGCCGGCTGGTCCGCGACGGCGACGGCGTCCACTGCGTGGCCTGTGGGGGCACCTGGCGGCTGCCCCGGGACGCGACGGTGCGCGACGAGCCGTGTCCCGACTGTGGGCTGCCGACCATCGCGGCCGATCGCGGTGTGACCTTTCGGGTCTGTCTCGACCGCGACTGTGACTCGCTGGACCGCGCCGCGGCCGAGCGCTTCGACGGCGAGTGGCCCTGTCCGGACTGCGAAACCGGGATGGAGCTGCGCCGCCGCCGCGGTCTCCGGGCGGTCTGTCCCGACTGCGAGCGCACGCTCCTCGTGCCGGCGGGGACCGTGGCGGGCACGTGCTCCTGCGGGCTGCCGCGCTTCGCCGTCGACGGCGACGAGCGCTGTCTCGACACCGGGTGTGACCGTCCGCCCCGCGACACGGCCCCGCCGACCTGACCCGTCACCTCTTTTGGTCGCGCCCGCGACTCGCACCCATGGACGGACGGCTCCGGGACGGCGTCGTCGTGGTCGGCGGCGACGCCCGCCAGCGCTTCTACGACGCCAGCGGCTACGGCCGCCCGCTCGCCGAGGGCCTGGCGCTCGCCCCCGTGGAGGCCGCCCACCTCCTCTACCGCGGGGACCTCGACGCCGTGCTCGTGGGTCGGGACGGCCGCGTCGAGCGCCTCGACTTCCGCGGCTTCCTCGCCGCGGGCGCCGCGGGCTTCGCCGCGCGCTTCCTCGTCTACAAGGACCTCCGCGACCGGGGCTTCTACCTCTCGCCGAGGCCCGAACCCCGGACCGACGTGGCCGTCGACCGCCACGAGCCCCCCGCAGACGTCGCCGAGTCCGGCCTCGGCGCCCGGGCCGCGGAGGCGGACGTGGACTTCGCGGTCCACCCCCGCGGGACGGGCCCGTGGGACGGCGAGGTGCGCTACCGGGTGCGCGCGGTGGGCGAGCGCGCGCCCGTCCCCGCGGCGGACCTGGGCGACCTCGTGCTCGCCGTCGTGGACGAGGAGAGCGAGCTGACCTACCTCGAGACGGACGCGCTCGCGCCCGAGGGAACGGCCTCGACCGGGGCCCCCGCCGTCGAGGGGCAGCTCCTCGACGACGGCGTCCTGGTCTGGGACCCCCCCACCGACCTCCACGAGGGTGCGTTCTACGGCCAGCCCTTCGGTCAGCGCGAGGGCGGCGGCGCCATCCAGCTCTCGCTCGTGGAGGCGGCGTACCTCGCCGCGCGGGGGACGCTGACCCTCGCCGGCGACGGCGCGGCCGCCGGGAGTTCCGGCACCACCGACCCCGGACAGCCCGGCGGGCCCGCGGCGGACGCGCCGCCCGGGGCCGAGGAGGCCGTCGAGGCCATCGTCGCCGTCGGTCGCGCCGCCGAGGGCGAGCGCTTCGACCGCCGGCTGCGCGCCTACCGCGCGCTGCGGGACGCGGGGCTGGTGCCCAAGACCGGCTTCAAGTTCGGCGCGGACTTCCGGGTGTACACCGCGTTCGACGGGCTCGACGATCTGGGTCACTCCGAGTACCTCGTGCGGTGTCTCGAGGCCGGGCACGTGTTCCCGCCGCGCGAGCTGGCGCTGGACGTCAGGCTCGCGGGCGGCGTGCGCAAGCGGATGGTGTTCGCGCGGCCTGTTGGAGAGGGGCTGGAGTGGGTGGTCGTGGAGCGGTTGACGCCGTAAGCGAGGTTCGAGGCGGCGGGTCGGCTCCGCCGACCGCCGCCGACGAACCTCGAGACCGAGGGCGGGAGACGGCCGACCGGCGCGGGACCGACCGCAGGGAGGCCCCGGAACGAGCGAACGGTGAGCGAAGCGAGCCGTGAGCAGGGAGGCCGTCGACACGGCCGAGGTGCGGTGCGGTCGCGGATGCTCGAGGCGTACTACCGTGGCCCCGTACCATCCGACAGCCGCACAACACCTCGGGCGTGTCGTCACTCGCTTCGCTCGTTCCTCCCGCCCTCGGTCTCGAGGGTCGTCGTGGCCGTGTCGGCGCGCGGAGCGCGCCGACCGGCCCACTCGACCCTCGCTCGCAACCCTTTTGCCACTCCCCACCATCCCGCCGCACATGCCGACCGGACTCACCCGTCGCGCGCGCACCGCCCGTGGCCACTCGCGCACCGGGTCCGGTTTCTTCTTCGGGTAGCGCAGGGCCGGCCCCGGCTGCCAGTCGGCGCCCGGCACACGCTCCCGCCGCAGACCGAGCGCGCTCCGACACGAAACCCACAGGACACACACGCATGCCACGTCGACTCTCCCCGGACCAGAAAGCGGTGCTCGAGGCCGCGAGCACCGACGCACAGCCAGTCGAGTCCATCGCCGACCGGACCGGCCTCCCCGAGCCGTCGGTCACCGGCGCGGCGTTCGAACTCGAGGAGGAGGGCCTCCTCGACGTCGAGCGGACCGTCGAGACCACCCTCGCGCTCACCGACGAGGGCGAACGCTACGCCGACGCGGGGCTCCCCGAGCACCGCCTCCACGAGGCCGCCCTCGCTGCGGGGGCCACCGAGGACCCCGTCCCCATCGGCGAGGTGCTCGGCGCTGCGGACCTCGAGGGGCCGGCGGTCGACATCGCACTCTCGAACTTCGCCCGCAAGGGCCTCGGCGACGTCGAGGCCGGCGAGGTGACCGTCGACGGGGACGTCGTCCTCGCCGATGACGCCGAGGCGGCCGCGCTCCGCGCGCTGGCCGACAACGAGTCGGTCCACGACGAGTCCGCGGTCGACGAACTCGAGCGTCGCGGACTCCTCGAGCGGACCGAGCGCACCGTCCACCGCGTCGCGCTGACCGAGGCCGGCGTCACGGCGCTCGCCGAGGGCGTCGAGGCGGGGGAGGGCGTCGGACAGATCACGCCCGAACTGCTCACGACCGGCGAGTGGCGCGACGCCGAGTTCGAGTCCTACGACGTCACGGCCGACGCGCCCGAGGTCACCCCCGGCGCTGTCCACCCGCTCCGCGCGATGGCCGAGCGGGTGAAGGAGGTCCTCGTCGGGATGGGCTTCCAGGAAATGGAAGGGCCCCACGTCGACGCCGACTTCTGGATCAACGACTGCCTGTTCATGCCCCAGGACCACCCCGCGCGCACGCACTGGGACCGGTTCGCACTCGAGCGGCCCGCGGCCGTCGACGACCTGCCGGCCGACCTCGTGGAGCGCGTCGAGGGCGCCCACCGCGAGGGGGTCGGCGCGGACGGCGAGGGGTACCACTCGCCGTGGGAGGAGTCGTTCGCGTCGGCGCTCGCGCTCCGCGGACACACGACCTCGCTGTCGGCGAGACACCTCGCCGGCGTGGCCCGCGGTGACCTCGAGCCCCCGCAGCGCTTCTTCAGCGTCGAGAAGGCGTACCGCAACGACACCCTCGACGCCACCCACCTGCTGGAGTTCTTCCAGATCGAGGGGTGGGTGATGGCCGAGGAGCTGTCGGTGCGGGACCTCATGGGCACCTTCCGGGAGTTCTACCGGCAGTTCGGTATCACCGACCTCGAGTTCAAGCCGACGTACAACCCGTACACGGAGCCGAGCTTCGAGCTGTTCGGCCGCCACCCCGAGACCGACGAGCTCATCGAGATCGGCAACTCCGGTATCTTCCGCCCGGAGATGCTCGATCCGCTCGGGGTCGAGGCCGACGTGATGGCGTGGGGGCTCGCGCTCGAGCGCCTCCTCATGCTCGTCACCGGCGCGGAGGACATCCGCGACGTGCACGGGACGCTCGTCGACCTGGCGTTCCTGCGGTCCGCGGAGGTGGAGTACTGAGATGCCCGTCGTGAACGTCGACCCCGACGAACTCCGGGGCCTGGTGGGGACGGACAAGTCGGCGGACCAGCTGAAGGAGGACCTGTTCGGACTCGGCCTGGAGTTCGAGGGCGAGACCGACGAGGGCGAGCTCCAGTTCGAGTTCGAGGCCGACCGCCTCGACCGCCTCTCCGTCGAGGGCGTCGCGCGCTCGCTGCGCTACCAGTACGGCGACGCCCGCGGCGTGTACGTCCCGTCGACGAACGACGCGGACTGGGCCATCGAGGTCGCGGAGAGCGTCCCCGACGAGCGCCCCTGCGTGACGGGCGCCGTGGTCCGGGACCTCGACCTCGACGGGGCGGCCCTCGAGAGCCTCATTCAGCTCCAGGAGAAGCTCCACGCGACGATGGGCCGCACGCGCGCGAAGGGCGCCATCGGCGTCCACGACCTCACGATGCTGAAGGGCGCGGCTGCGACGGGGGCGGACGAGGACGCAGCCGGGGGGTCGGGCGGCTCCGACCGGGACCCCACCGAGGACCGCCGGGACGGCACCGACGACCGGCCGCCGGGCGAGCGCGGCGCGGCGCCCGCGAAGTCCATCACGTACCGCGGGGTGGCGCCCGACGGCGACCGCTTCGTCCCCCTCGAGAGCGACCAGGAACTCACGCCGGGCGAGGTACTCACCGAGCACCCGACCGGCGAGGAGTACGCCGACCTCGTTGCCGACCTCGAGACGGTGCCGGCCATCTACGACGACATCGGGCTGTTCTCGTTCCCGCCGGTGATCAACGGCCGGCGGACGGAGGTCACCACCGACACCCGCGACCTGTTCGTCGAGCTCACCGGCACCGACCAGTGGACCATCGACAAGATGCTCGCCATCGTCTGCTACGCGCTCGACGCGCGCGGCGGGCAGATCGAGGAGGTGGCGGTCGAGTACCCCGACGCCACGCTCGTGCGGCCGGATCTCTCGACGAAGACCAAGACCGTGACCCACGAGCGCGTCGAGACCACCCTCGGGGTCGAGCTCACGGAGGCGGAGCTGGTCGACCGCTTCGAGCGCTCCGGCCTCGACGCGGAGCGGACCACGGTCGGCGACGACGAGCTGGCGTACGACGTGACGGTGCCGCCGTACCGCGTCGACGTGCTCCACCCGGTCGACCTCGTCGACGACGTCGGCCGCGCCCACGGCTTCAACGAGCTGGTGCCCACCTACCCCGACGTGAGCACCATCGGCGGCCGGACCGAGGCCTCCCGCCACGAGGAGGCGGTGCGCACCGCGCTCGTCGGCCTGGGCTTCGAGGACCTGCTGAACTTCAACCTCGCGAGCCGCGCGGACACCTTCGACCGCATGGGAGTCGAGCCCGGCACCGACGTGCTCGGCGGCGGCGAGCCGGCGGTCATCGCCGAGCCGTACAGCGAGGACTACGAGATCGTGCGCACGTGGGCGCTCCCCTCCGTGCTGACGGTCCTCGAGAACAACACCCACCGCGCGTACCCCCAGGACCTCGCGGAGGTGGGCTTCGCGGGCCACGTCGACGAGTCCGTCGAGACGAAGGTCGCCGAGCGCCGCACCGTCGCCGGCGCGCTCGCCCGCCACGACGCCTCCTTCGAGGACGCGAAGGCGCGCCTCGCGGCACTCGCCGACCGCTTCGGCACCGACCTCGCCACGCCGCCGACAGACCACCCATCGTTCGTCGACGGCCGCACCGCGGCGGTCGAACTCGACGGCGAGCGCGCGGGCGTCCTCGGCGAGCTCCACCCGCGCGTGCTCGTCGAGCACGACCTCGAGCTGCCGGTCGCGGCCTTCGAGTTCGACCTCGCGGCGCTGCGGTAGCGCGTCGGCCCGTTCTCCACGACGTCTCAGCCCGGCCGCGGTGGCGGCGCGTCGCCGGTGACCGCGTAGACGGTGTCCCCGAGGACGACGAGGAGGGCGTCGCCGACCGGCACGAACCTCGCCCCGCCGCCGCGACCGACGCTCCGGTCCCAGCGCAGGGTCCCCTCGTCGGCGCCGTAGGCCCGGAGGCGGTCCTCCTCCATCGGCATCTCGTGGGACAGCGCGACGTACACGACGTCCCCGACGACGCGTACCGCCGACCGCGGCTCGGCCGGCAGCGGCTGCGTCCAGTCCGGACTCGCAGCGCCGGGGCCGAGGCCGTAGACCGCACCGTCGGCGAGTGCGACGAGCCGTCGGCTCCCGCCGGCCGTCTCGTGGAGGGCGATGTCGTCGACGGCGCTGGACTGGAGGTCGAGCGCCCACCGGGGTCGTCCGGACCGGACGTCGAGCGCCCGGACCCGCCCGCGCTCGTCCCCCGCGTAGACGGTGTCCCTCGAGGTCGACCGCACGCGGTCGTCCAGCGCGGGTGCGAGGGCGGTTGGCTGGACCGGCGAGCCGCGCTCGGTGAGTCGCCAGCGCGTCTCTCCGGTGGTCAGGTCCACCCCGAGGAGTCCCTCGAGGCCATCGAGGCGCAGCCCCGAGCGCGCGACCGCGAGGACGCCACTCCCGGCGGCGAGCCGGTCCCGACCGCCGAGCGTCATCGACCACCGACGCTTCCCGGTACGGATGTCGTGTGCCGCGACCCCATCGGACGTCTCGACAAGCACCGTCTCGCCGACGCGCCAGCCGTCAGTGACGTCGGACGTCGGGACCCGCCACGCGACGTCCCCGTCTGCGGCGCGCATGGCGAAGAGGTGCTCGCCAGCGCCGAGCGCGTCGTCGTAGGACCCGCCGACGAGGGTCCCCTCGCCAGCGCACAGGGCGCGCACCGCATGCTCGGGCACGGGCTCTCGCCAGCGCCGGTCCCCGTCGGTCGGCTCGAGCGCCTCGACCGAGCGCGCGCCCGTGACGATGCCCCGGTCGGTGTCCTGTGGCACGAAGACCGTCCGGGGCGTCGCGACGAGGGGCACGAGGTAGTCCCCGGCCGACGCCCAGTGCTCGGTCCCGTCGACGCCGACGGCGTGCACCCGCGTCCGCCCGTCGTCGCCACGCACCGCGACGTAGAGGCGGTCGGGAGGCACACGGGCCACCTGGAGAATCGCTCCGTCCGCGGTGAAGAGGTGACCGGACGGCGGTGTCGCCATGGTCGAGTGGCTGGGCGAGGCTGGGGCGACACAGGCGGCCCAGCCTGCCCCCGCGCCGGCCGCGGCGACGCGCCCGACGCCGGTCAGGACCTCGCGCCGGTTCATGGGACAGGCTCCTCCGCGACCGGAGAAAAGTGATGAACAGCCTGCAGCCGCGACTTCACCCTACATGTCGGCGCCGACCGCGTCCTCGACGCTGTCGAACCCGTCGCGCTCGAGCAGCGTCGCCAGCCCGCGGTTGATGCGGGCGGCGATGGCGGGGCCGCGGTAGACGAGGCCGGTGTAGAGCTGGACGAGGCTCGCGCCCGCGCGGATCTTCTCGTAGGCGTCGGCCGCGGTGAACACGCCGCCGACGCCGACGACCGGGAGGTCGGTGCGGTCCGCGACGAACCGCACGTAGTCGGTGGCCTCCTCCTCGAGGGGCTTCCCCGAGAGCCCGCCGGACTCCGCGGCCGCCGGGCTCTGGAGGTCCTCGGGGCGGTCGGTGGTCGTGTTCGTGGCGATGACGCCGTCGAGGCCCTCGTCCTCGGCGAGGGCGACGGCGTCCGCGACGGCGTCCCGGTGCAGGTCCGGCGAGAGCTTCACGAGGAGGGGGTCGGCGCCCGCCTCGCGGAGCGCGTCGAAGATGGCGCCGAGGTGGGCCGGGTCCTGCAACTCGCGGAGACCGGGCGTGTTCGGGCTCGAGACGTTGACGACGCCGTAGTCGACGTGGTCGCCGACCCGCTCGTAGGTGTAGCGGTAGTCGTCGGGGGCTTCCTCGAGCGGGGTGGACTTCGACTTTCCGAGGTTGACGCCCACGGGCACGGACGCGCGGTCCTCGCGGGCGAGGCGGTCGCCCACCGTGTCGGCGCCCTCGTTGTTGAACCCCATCCGGTTCACGATTGCCTCGTCCTCGACGAGGCGGAACATCCGCGGGCGCGGGTTCCCCGACTGGGCCTCGGCGGTGATACCGCCGACCTCGACGTGGCCGAAGCCCAGGGACGCGAGGAAGCGGGGCACGCGGGCGTTCTTGTCGAAGCCGGCGGCCACGCCGACCGGGTTCGGGAACGTCTCGCCGAGGACCCGGGTCTCGAGCCGTGGCTCGTCGACGCGGTAGCGACCGGCGAGGAGCGTCTGGAGCGGGGTGTCCTGGGCGGCGCGCATGCCCGCGTGGACCGCGTTGTGGGCGGTCTCGGCCGGCAGCGCGAACAGGAGGGGTCTGGCGGCGCGGTAGGGGTCCATTCAGAAGTCGTGTTCGACGTCCTCCGGGTCGGCCTTCTGGATGATGATCTTGTCCTCGCGCACGCGGACGAAGACATCGTCGCCGATAGAGAGCCCGGCGACGGCGAGTTCGTCCTCGTGGAGGTTGACGTGGGCGTTATGGTACTCCCCGTCCTCGCCTTTCGCCCCGCTCGGACTCAGTTTCTTCTTCCGGACCATCTACGCTATGGGTGCCTTCGGAGTAGTCATCACTTAACTTTGTGTGCTCGCCGACCGCGGGGCCGTCCGCGTCGGCTCGAGGGACGCCTCCTCCCGCGGATTGCCCGCCGACGCCGACCAGTTTCCGCCTCGGCCGCCGGTATATTTATGCCGGGACCCTGTGTTGTCTTCACACGGAGCCCAAACCATGGTACGCGAGGACGGTAAGCGGAATTTCGCGATGCGGGAGAACGGGTCGGAGACGAGCGTGTTCAGCGGCAACACGCCACGCCAGGCAGCGTTGAAGGCTGCGAGGCGGATCACTGACGTCGGTACCTCCGAGGAGAGTGCGCCACGGAAGGAGCTCCGCCTCCGGGAGAAGGGGACGGACAAGGTCCACATCTACGACGCGTGGGCGTGGGAGGAGACGGCCCCGGAGGACGCCCCGGAGTGGCTCCAGGACCGCGACGCCATCACCGAGGCCAACGTCTCGAAGCAGGGCATCGAGCACCTCGAGGAGTAGGGGCACAACGCATTGGTACTCGCGGAGTCTCTGCCGAGCCGCGCGGGTCTCACCCGCCGGGACCGAGGGCGACACGCCCGGGACGAACGGCCGGTCTCCCCCCGCGCCATATGCCATCTTCTGCCACTGCGCTCCCGCTTCGACGGGGTTAAATGTGCGACCGTCCTCGGATAGAATGCGTCCGCCCCTGACGGGGCGAGGGTCTCACCGCACCGCCGCGCGGCGGTGCGGGCCGGACCGCTTCGAAGCCCTTAAAGGTGGAAGCGGGAAACACTGAGGTCCGAAGGACGACGCGCTTCGGGATCGAAGCGCGGGCCTCTCCGCCGCTCGGTGCGGCCGGGGTCGTCCGGGTTCGAAGCCCTTATGGGGCTGCCTGGACGATATTGAGGTCCGAAGTGGATGAGGATCCCACCCCTGCGGTCAGCCGTACAGATGGGATCTGATGTTAGCCCTGATGGTTCGGTGATACTCGGTCGGCCTCGCGCCGACCGGACACACTGTTAGGTGTGTTCCCGTCACCCGCCGGCCTCACGGCCGGCGACATTCTGGTTGATCCTGCCAGAGGCCATTGCTATTGGAGTCCGATTTAGCCATGCAAGTCGCACGAGTTCAGACTCGTGGCGAAACGCTCAGTAACACGTGGCGAAGCTACCCTATGGATCGGGATACTCTCGGGAAACTGAGGCTAATCCCGAATAACGCTCCACACCTGGAATGGGTGGAGCTGGAAACGCTCCGGCGCCATAGGATGCCGCTGCGGTCGATTAGGTAGACGGTGGGGTAACGGCCCACCGTGCCCATAATCGG
>JBDGTC010000013.1:0-15056 GCA_042217215.1 Halobacteriaceae archaeon | reverse complement strand
CGACCAGCACGGCACCGCCATCATCAGCGGCGCCGCGCTGCTCAACGCCGCCGACGTCGCCGGGAAGGAGCTCGGCGACCTCGACGTCGTCTTCTCCGGGGCCGGCGCGAGCGCCATCGCCACCGCGCGCTTCTACGAGTCCCTCGGCGTCGCCCACGAGAACATCACGATGGTGGACTCCACGGGCATCCTCACCGCCGAGCGAGCGGACGAACTCAACGAGTACAAGCGCGCGTTCACGCAGGACCGCCCGGCCGGCGATCTGGCCGACGCGATGGCGGGCGCGGACGTGTTCGTCGGCCTCTCGGTCGGCGGCATCGTCAGCCAGGAGATGGTGCGCTCGATGGCGGCCGACCCCATCATCTTCGCGATGGCCAACCCCGATCCGGAGGTCGCCTACGAGGACGCGAAGGCGGCCAGAGACGACACCGTCATCATGGCCACGGGGCGCTCTGACTACCCCAACCAGGTGAACAACGTGCTGGGCTTCCCGTTCATCTTCCGGGGCGCCCTCGACGTCCGCGCGACGGACATCAACGAGGAGATGAAGGTCGCCGCGGCCCGCGCGCTGGCGGAGCTCGCCCGCGAGGACGTCCCCGACGCGGTCGTGAAGGCCTACGGCGACCAGCCGCTGCAGTACGGCCCGGAGTACATCATCCCGAAGCCCCTCGACCCGCGCGTCCTCTTCGAGGTCGCTCCGGCCGTCGCGGAGGCGGCCATCGAGAGCGGCGCGGCCCGGACCGAACTCGACCTCGCCACCTACCGCGAGCAACTCGAGGCGCGGCTGGGCAAGTCCCGCGAGCTGATGCGCGTCGTGCTCAACAAGGCGAAGTCCGACCCCAAGCGCGTCGCGCTCGGCGAGGGCGACGACCCGAAGATGATCCGCGCGGCCTACCAGATGCGCGAGGAGGGCATCGCCGACCCCGTGCTCCTCGGCGACGCCGACGTGATCTCCGAGACCGTCGACGACCTCGGGCTGCAGTTCGACCCGGAGGTCGTCGACCCCTCCGAGCGCGACCTCGAGCGGTACGCCGACCGCCTGTACGAGCTCCGGCGGCGCAACGGCGTCACCCGCAGCGAGGCCGCCGACCTCGTGGAGCGGGACCCCAACTACCTCGGGAGCGTGATGGTCGAGCGCGGCGACGCCGACGCCCTGCTGACGGGGCTCACCCACCACTACCCCTCCGCGCTCCGCCCGCCCCTGCAGGTCATCGGCACCGCGCCGGACACCGAGTACGTCGCCGGGGTCTACCTGCTCGCCTTCCGCAACCGGGTGGTCTTCTGTGCGGACGCCACGGTGAACATGGACCCCGACGCCGACGTGCTCGCGGAGATTGCCCGCCACACCGCCGACCTCGCCCGGCGGTTCAACGTCGACCCACGCGTGGCGATGCTCTCGTACTCCAACTTCGGCAGCGTCGACAACGAGTCCACCAGGAAGTCCCGCGACGCCGTCGAACTGCTCCGCGGCGACGCCGCCGTCGACTTCCCGGTCGACGGCGAGATGCAGGCGGACACCGCGCTCGTCGAGGACATCCTCAAGGGGACCTACGAGTTCGCGGAGCTCGACGAGCCCGCGAACGTGCTCATCTTCCCGAACCTCGAGTCGGGCAACATCGGGTACAAGCTCCTCCAGCGACTGGGCGGCGCGGACGCCATCGGTCCGATGCTCGTCGGCATGGACGAGCCGGTCCACGTGCTCCAGCGTGACGACGAGGTCAAGGACATCGTGAACCTCGCCGGCGTGGCGGTCGTGGACGCCCAGGAGTAGCGAGCCGGGAGCCGGCGGACCGCCGCACGTGGCGACCGGCCGCCCGCGTCCTCAGTCGCCGGCCTGCCGGCGCTCGGCGCGGCTGGGCGGGGGAATCTGCGCCTCGCCGGCGGTCGTCCACGGGACGGGACACTCCCGCGGGCCGGTGTTGACGTGCCCGTACTCCTCCGGCGTGTTGGCCAGCGGGTGGGCCGGGTTCGCGCGACTGTCGATGCGCGCGGCCCGGAGCTCGCCGAACCCGGCGATGCGCGCGCGGATGCCGCGCCAGTGGTGGCCCGCGGCCGGCGGGATCGAGAGCGGCGCCAGCGGCTCGTACTCCGGGCTGCGCCCGGCGATGACGGCGCTGTTGACGTTCCCCGCGAGGTCGTCGTGGTCGACGAGGACCCCCACCCGCGCGGTCCGTGGTGCGCGAGCGGCGAGCGTGTCGAGACCGAGGTGCAGCGCGCGGTACTCCGCGACGTTGTTGTCGGGGCTGTCGTCGCCCAGCGCCCGGCGCGCCACGACCTCGCCCTCGGCGTCCTCGATGACGACGCCGAGGCCGGCCCCCGACGGCGAGAAGGAGCCGTCGGTCGCGACGTAGTAGTCGCGGTGGTGTGTGCGCGGGCGGTGGGCGATGTGTGGGGTCGGAGAATCGTCGAACAGTTCGCGGAGGCGCCGGGGCCCTCGCGGGATGCCCATATCCGGGGTACGCCGCCGGGCCCTAAAGGCGTACCGCCCGGACGACCCGCTCACACGTGGGCCGCTTCACGCATCCGTGACTCGAGGCGGTCGAACTGGACGGCCGTCGAGGCCGGGGACGCCGCGCGGGCCCTCGGGGCAGCCGCCGGCGGCCGACGGGTTATTGTCCCTGGGGTCCCCGTCTCGGGCCGTGACGGAGGACCTCGTCGCCGACGACCCCGACCTCGACGCCCTCGTGCTCCCCGACGGGTGGACGGAGGCGTCGTTCGCGACCGATACCGCCGCCGGGCACGGGTTCGCGGCCACCCTCGAGCGGGACACGGCTTCCCTCGAGGTGCTCCCCGTGTCCTACGAGCGCGACGGCCACCGCGAGCGCCTCTCGCCGCTCGCGGCAGACGACCCCCGGAGCTTCGAGCGCCGCGGCCCGCCCGCCGTCGACGGCGACGTCCCGCGGACCGAGGCGTTCGCCCTCGTCGCGTCCTGTCGCCCCGCGACCCGCGACCGCACGGACGTGGTCTGCGTCGCTGCCGACGCCGGCGACGCGCTGGCCGCCGCGGTCTGGCTCGCGAGGGGGTCGAGCACCGACCGCGAACTCGAGCGCACCCTCCGGCTCCACCGCGGCGAGCAGACGACCGCGACCGACGTCGCCGTCTCCGACGACGACGCGCTCGGGGCGCTGTTCCGCGACGACCCGGACCGCTGTCTCTTCACCGGGACGCCCACCCGCAGTCACCACGTCGTCCTGCCCTACCGCTACCTGCCGACCCTCGAGCACGCCAAGACCACGCGCCGCGGTGTCATCCGCGTGCCGAGCACGGTCCGGGCGCTCGTCGGTGCGGTCTCGCACCGCGCCTGGACCGAGCGCGACCTCGGCGCCGTCGCCTTCGACGCGCCCCTCGAGCGCGACGAGTCCGGGGTCTACCGCCTCGACGGCGACGTGCTCTCGGCCGTCGCGGGTCGCGACGCGGCCGACTTCGCGCTGTGCCGGCTGGGCGAGGCGCTCCCGGGGTAGCCCCCGCCGGCCATCACCCCACGACGCGGTCCGCCACGCGCCCGTACAGCTCCCGGCACCGCGCCAGGACCGCGACCGAGACGCTTTCGTCGTCGGTGTGTGCCTCTCCGGGCTCGCAGGCGCCACACACCACGCAGGTCGTGCCCGCCGCCGCGAGCCATCCGGCGTCGGTGGCGTGGGGCTTCACGACCTGTTCCGGGTCGCCGTCCTGGACCGCGTCCGCCGCGGCGAGGACGTCGTCGGCGAAGTCGGGGTCGTCACACCGCATCGGCGGGAGGTCCTGGTCGACGGTCCACTCGACGCCGTCGAGGCCCTCGACCCGGCCGAGGTCGGCGCGGGCGTCCGGGACGGTGCGCTCGTCGACGGTCAGGGTACAGCGCTCGGGGACGACGTTCCACCCCGAGCCGCCCTCGATCTCGGTGACCACGACGCTCCCCGTCACCTCGTGGCCGAGGACGTCCGCCGCGGGCGCGTCGAGATCCCGGAGCACGTCGATCGCGTCGCACGCGCGGTAGACCGCGTTCTCCCCGTTCTCGGGCTCGCTGGCGTGGGCGGCGGCACCGCGGGCGGTGACCGTCGACCCCCGGCGGCCCTTGTGCCCGACCGCGACGTCGGTCACCCCCGGCGCGGAGTAGCCCGTCGAGCCCTCCGCGACGACGGCGCAGTCCGGCGCGAACCCCGCGTCGATGGCGTGACGCGCGCCCGCGCCGCCGGTCTCCTCGCCGGCGAAGCTCGCGAGCACGAGGCTGCCTGTCTCCGGCGTCGCGTCCCGGAACGCCAGACAGCACGCCGCGAGCGGCCCCTTCATGTCGGCTGTCCCCCGGCCGTAGAGGCGCCCGTCGCGCTCGCTGACTTCCAGCTCGGTGGGCGTGCCGTCCGGGTCTCGCGCGGCGACCTGGGCGTCGGCGGGCGCGACGGTGTCGTGGTGTCCCACGAGCGCGAGCGTCGGCTCCCCGTCGCCGCGGCGCGCGAGCACGTTGTCGGCCTCGTCGACGGTGACGTCGGCGTCGGTCTCGTCGCGCAGCCAGTCCGCGAGGTCGGCGGCGACGGCCGACTCGTCCTCGTGGCTCGGGACGCGCGCGAGCGAGCGGGTCAGGGCCGTCAGCTTCCCGGTCATCGCCGGTGGTTGACCCGCACGGCGCAAAGTCGTTCGGGGACGGGGCTCACCCCGACCCACCTTTGGACACCCTTATTGGTCGGCCGGGCGGTACCCACGGTATGCACGTCGTCCCCGACACGAGCGCCGTCGTCGACGGCCGGGTCACCGACCGGATCGCCGACGGGACCTACGCCGGCGCGACGGTCGTCGTGCCGGAGGCCGTCGTCGCGGAGCTGGAGTCCCAGGCCAACCGGTCGCTCGACAGCGGCTGGGACGGCATCGCGGAGCTCAAGCGCCTCGCCGACCTCGCCGACGCCGGCGATATCTCCCTCGAGTACGTCGGCGAGCGCCCCGCAGCCGGGGCGAGCGCGGAGGCCGGGGACGTCGACGCCGTCATCCGGGCGCTCGCGGCGGAGTACGACGCCACCCTCCTCACGAGCGACGTCGTCCAGCGCGAGGTGGCCGAGGCGAAGGGCATCACGGTCGACTTCGTCGAGGCGCGCAGCCGCGGCGGCGTCCCCGAGGGCCTCGCCGTCGAGCAGTTCTTCGACGAGTCGACCATGAGCGTCCACCTCCGCGCCGGCGCGCGACCGCGGGCCAAGCGGGGGAGCGTCGAGGCGGTCCACTACGAGGTGCTCGACGACGAGCCCCTCGAGGAGGGCCAGGTCCGGGAGTGGGCCCAGGAGGTCGAGTCCGCGGCGCGCTCGGACCCGCAGGGCTTCCTCGAGCTCGAGGAACCCGGGATGCTCATCGCGCAGTACCGGGACTTCCGCATCGCCGTCGCGCGACCGCCGTTCTCCGACGCCGTGGAGATCACCGCGGTGCGCCCCATCGCGAAGACCGTCCTCGCGGACTACACCCACCACGAGGAGATCGAGAGCCGCCTGCTCGAGCGCGAGCGCGGCGTCCTCATCGCCGGGTCGCCCGGGGCCGGGAAGTCCACCTTCGGGCAGGCCGCCGCGGAGTTCCTCGCCGAGCACGACCAGTCCGTGAAGACCATGGAGAAGCCCCGGGACCTCCAGGTCTCCGAGGAGATCACCCAGTACACCGCCCTCGGCGGGTCGATGGCGAAGACCGCCGACTCCCTCCTGATGGTCCGGCCGGACTACACCATCTACGACGAGGTCCGCAAGACCGAGGACTTCGAGGTCTTCGCCGACATGCGACTCGCCGGCGTCGGGATGGTGGGCGTGGTCCACGCCACCCGGGCCATCGACGCCCTCCAGCGCCTCGTCGGCCGCGTCGAACTCGGGATGATCCCCCAGGTCGTGGACACCGTCGTCTACATCGAGGCCGGCGACGTCCACACCCTCTACGACGTGCGCACGGAGGTGAAGGTCCCCCACGGGCTGTTCGAGGAGGACCTCGCCCGGCCCGTCATCGTCGTCGAGGACCACGAGACCGGCCGACCGGCCTACGAGATCTACACGTTCAACCGGCAGGTCGTCACGGTCCCCATCGGCGAGGAGGAAGAAGGCGAGGCCGAGAGCGGGATGGAGCGCCTCGCGAGCCAGGAGATCGAACGCGAGATACAGTCGCTCACCCAGGGCCGCGTCGACGTCGAGGTCACGGGCCCCGACCACGCGGTCGTCTACGTCTCCGAGGACGACATCTCCTACGTCATCGGGAAGGGCGGCGGCCGCATCTCGAAGGTCGAGGACCGCCTGGGCGTCGACATCGACGTCCGCACCCACGCCGAGCGCCCCGGCCGGGGTGGCGGTCCTGGCGGTGCGGGCGGCGGAGGCGGGCCGGCCGGCGGTGGCGGTGGTGGCGCTGCCCCCGGGGGTCCGGGTGGCGGTGGCGGCGCGGGTGGCGCCGGCGGCCACGCCGGCGAGGTCGTCGTCCCCGAGATAACGGGCAACCACGTCGTCGTCTCGGTCGAGTCCGGCCACGCCGGCGAGACCGTCGAGGTGCGCGCCGACGGCGAGTACCTCTTCACCGCGACCGTCGGCCGCGGCGGCGAGATCCAGGTCTCGCGTGGCTCGGCCATCGCGGAGGAGCTCGAGACCGCCATCGACCACGAGCGCACCATCACCGTCGTCCCGTCGTAGATGCTCACCCTGGCGTCGGACTTCCCGGACCCCTACCCCGCGGCGATGCGGGGCGTGGTCTACGACCGCTGTGGGGGAGACCTCACCCTGGTCGACGTGGCCCACGACCTCCCGCGCGGGGACGTCGAGGCCGCGGCGTTCTGGCTGGCCCAGGTCCTCCCGTACGTCCCGCCCGCGGTCCACTGCGCCGTCGTAGACCCCACCGTCGGGACCGACCGCGCGGTGCTCCTCGCCCGCGTGGGCGAGCACGCCCTCGTCGGACCGGACAACGGGCTCTGTCTCCCGGCGGCCCGCGCCATCGCCGCCGGGGACCCCGACGCCGCACTCGTCGCGGGCGGGGACGGTTCGGACCCGGAGGGTCCCGCTCCGACCGTCGCTCTCGGCGCCGACCGCGACGCAGACGTCGAACTGTTCGTCCGCTCGGTCGCGGATCCGGCGAGCAACACCTTCCACGGTCGCGACGTCTTCGCGCCCACGGCCGCCGCGGTCCACGAGGCCGGCGTCGACGCCCTCGAGTCCGTCGCGGGCGTGGAGCCCGCCCCGTCGTACGTCGACTGCACGTTCCCGCGCCCGACGGTGCGGGACGACGGCGCGAGCGGGACGGTTCTCGTCGTGGACGGCTTCGGGAACGTGATCACCAACGTGCCGGGCTCGGTCCTGACCGACCGGGAGGCGGTGACCGTCACCGCGGGCGACACTGACGCCGAGCGCGTGCCGGTCGGACGCTCCTACGCCGCGGTGCCGGCTGGCCGGCGGCTCGCGACGGTCGGGAGCCACGGCAACGTCGAACTCGCGGTCGACCACGGACGGGGGGACGAGGCGTTCGGGGTCGGGGCGGGCGACGCGGTGGACCTGCGCTGGGGCGGAGACGGCGACTGAGGGCGGCGTGCGGTCGCGGGCGCTGCGGTCCGGCGTTCGTCAGGCCTCGGCCTCGCACTCGCAATCACAGCCGTCGACGGAGAGCTCGTAGAGGCTCTGGCGGGCGTCGGCGAAGTAGATGTCCTCCTCGATGACGCCGCGGTCGGAGAGCCGGTCCAGAGCGTACCGGACCGTGCGCGCGGAGAGCATCGACTCCTCGGCGATCTGCTTCTGGGTCAGCGGCGCGTCGTACTCGAGCACCTTGTAGACGAGTTTGGCGCTCGGCGGGAGGTCGTCCAGGTTCGCACCCATGTCGGTTGAACCGGACTGCGGCGCGCGGCATAAATCCACGGACCTCCCTGCCCGACCCCGCTCGCCCCACCGCGTCCCGGCGGGGATCGTCACCCGTGCGCGTCGCCCGGAGCGAACACCTTTTCACGGGCGGCCGCCCACCACCCGGTATGTCCACGGAGACGAGCGACGGGGGCCGGTCAGAGCGGGCCGCCCACCTCCGCTCGATCACCATCACCTCCATCGCGACGCTCGCGGGCGTCGCGGCGGGGCTCGCGGCGTGGCAGCTGGCGTCCGGGCCGACGCCGGGCGCGCGGGCCACGGACCGCGTCGGCGTCGCGACCCTCCTGGTCGCGGTGCTGGCGAGCTACGTGCTGATGGCGGTCGCGCGCATCGACGTCGGGGAGTTCTCGATGAAGGACAACCTCTTCGTCATCTTCATGACGTTCTCGACGTGGTTCCTGACGTGGGGGGTCCTGCTCAGCGCAGAGGCCTTCTGATGGCCGAAGACAGCATCGCCGTCGTCGACTTAGACCGCTGTCAGCCCGACCGGTGCAACTACGAGTGCGCGAACTTCTGCCCGCCCAACCGCACCGGCAAGGAGTGCATCACGCTCCGCGGCGAGGAGGTCGAGGTCGGCGACCCCGACCAGGTCCACATCAGCGAGGAGATCTGCCTGGGCGAGTCGTGTGGCATCTGCGTCGAGAAGTGCCCCTTCGACGCCATCCAGATCATCAACCTCCCCCAGGAGCTCTCCGTGGACCCCGCCCACCGCTACGGCGAGAACGCGTTCGCGCTCTACGGCCTGCCCACGCCCGAGCGCGGGCAGGTCACCGGGCTGCTCGGCCCGAACGGCATCGGGAAGACGACGGCCGTGCGCATCCTCGCGGGCGAGCTGGAGCCGAACCTCGGCGAGCACGCCGAGCCGCCCGCCTGGGAGGCCGTGATGGACACCTACCGCGGGACGGAGCTCCAGCCGTACCTCGCGGCGCTGCGGGACGGCGAGATCGCGACCGCGCGCAAGCCCCAGTACGTCGACCGCATCCCGGACCGCTTCGACGGCGACACCCGCGAGCTACTCGCGGCGACGGACGAGCGTGACGTCCTCGACGACGTGGTCGATCGGCTCGGCATCCGCCCCGTGCTGGACCAGTCCATCGAGAGCCTGTCCGGCGGCGAGCTCCAGCGCGTCGCGCTGGCGGCCTGCGTCGTCCGGGACGCCGACTTCTACTTCCTCGACGAGCTGACCCCGTACCTCGACATCAGCCAGCGGATGACTGCGGCGCGCCTCGTGCGCGAACTCGCGGCCGAGGACCGCGCGGTCATGGTCGTCGAGCACGACCTCGCGGTGCTGGATCTCCTCGCCGACACCGTCCACGTCACCTACGGGGAGCCCGGCGCGTACGGCGTCGTCACCGACCCCAAGTCCACCCGCAACGGCATCAACGAGTACCTGAAGGGATACCTCTCGAACGAGAACATGCGCATCCGGCCCGAGGCCATCACCTTCGCGGAGCACGCGCCCCGGACCGGCGGCCCGGCGACGACCCTCGTCGGGTACCCCGACCTCGAGAAGTCCTACGGCGAGGGGGAGTTCTCGCTCGCGGTCGAGGGCGGTGCGCTCCACCGCGACGAGGTGCTCGGCGTGGTCGGGCCGAACGGCATCGGGAAGTCCACGTTCGCGAAGCTCCTCGCGGGCGAGCTCGAGCCGACGCGGGTGGGTGGCGACCCGGACGCCGACCTGGACCTCGACCTGGACATCGCGTACAAGCCACAGTACGTGCAGGCCGAGGAGACGATGCGGGTCGACGCGTACCTCTCGACCATCACCGACGACTTCGGGTCGTCGTACTGGAACACCGAGATCGCCCAGCCGTTCAAGCTCGAGCGCCTCTACGAGCAGCCCCTCGTGGATCTCTCGGGCGGCGAGCGCCAGCGCGTGGCGGTCGCGGCAACGCTCTCCCGTGACGCCGACCTCTACCTGCTCGACGAGCCCAGCGCCCACCTCGACGTCGAGCAGCGCGTGCTCGCGACCAGCGCCATCCGGCGGTTCGCGGAGAACCACGAGCGCACGGTGCTCGTCATCGACCACGACATCTACCTGATCGACCTCGTCTCGGACCGCCTCCTCGTCTTCGACGGCGAGCCCGCCGCGCACGGCCACGCCACGCCCCCGCAGGCGATGCGCGACGGGATGAACGAGTTTCTCGCCAACCTCGAGGTCACGTTCCGCCGCGACGAGCGCACCGGGCGCCCGCGCATCAACAAGCCCGACAGCCAGCTCGACCGGGAGCAGAAGGCCGCCGGCGAGTACTACTACGCGGAGTGAGCCACGCGGCACCGGAGAGAGCGCTCACAGGACCGACCGCTGACAGCTCCCGCAGAGCAGCTCCTCCTTCACGTCGACCTCCCGCACCGTCGGCGAGAAGTTCATCACGCAGCGCTTGTTGTCACAGTGCTCGAGGCCGAGGGTGTGGCCCACCTCGTGGACCACCTCCTTGCGCACGCGGTCGCCGAAGATGTCCTCGGCGGGCTTCTCGGAGAAGCCGCCGTCCGCGGAGGTCTGGAGGCGGTTCGTGGAGACCACACAGCCGCGGCCGTCGAGGTACGCGAGGCCGAAGACGTAGTTGCGACGGCGGTAGTAGAGGTCGACCGGGGTGACGGCGAGGGTCTTGTCGCCGCTGCCGACGCCGGTGACGGCGTCGATGAGCTCCTCCGCCCGGTACTGGTCGCGGCGGCTGTCGTAGGCGTCCTCCGGGAGGGCCTGTTCGGGCTGGACGGAGACCGTGCAGTCGTAGACCCGGCGGAGCCCGCTCGAGGCCTCGCGCTTGACCGGTGCGGAGACCTCGCCGACGGGCACCATGTCGACCCGCATGGAACGGGGTATGCCGGCCCCCGTCATAAACATCCCGCCACCGGTGAGTGCGCCGCGGTTCCCCGGGCCGCGGCCGTCCGGCGGAGACCGCGGTTCCCACCGGCGCCCCCGAGACCGGAGTCTACTTCACCGCCGGCCCGCCTCACGGAGCGTATGGCAGACCGGCTGGTCGTCGACGCGGTGGTGCTCGACGTCGACGGCGTGCTCGTCGACGTCGCGGACTCCTACCGCCGCGCCATCGTCGAGACCGTCCGGCGGGAGTGTGGCGGCCCGTTCTCCCGCGACGACGTCCAGGCGTTCAAGGAGGCCGGCGGGTTCAACAACGACTGGGACCTCACCCGCGCCGCGGGCCTGTACGTCCTCGCCAGGGAGGCCGGCCTCGAGGCCGACGTCCCGGCGTTCACCGACGCCGTCGCCGAGCGCGGCGGCGGGCTCGCCGGCGCGGAGGCCGAGGTCGAGGCCCGCCTCGACCGCGAGGCGCTCGTCGACGTGCTCGCGGCGTGGGACCCCGACCGCCTCCGGGACGTCTTCCAGGCGCTGTACCTGGGCACCGAGCGCTACCGCGAGCTGGAGGGGGGCGACCCGCCCGTCGACGCGCCGGGCTACGTCCACGACGAGCCGGTGCTCCTCGACGAGGCGACCCGCGACGCGCTCGGGGCGTACGAACTCGGCGTCCTGACCGGCCGGCCCGCCGCGGAGGCCGACATCGCCCTCGAGCGCGTCGGCCTCGACGTGCCCCCCGAGCGCCGCTTCACCATGGACGACTGGGAGGCCGGGAAGCCAGACCCCCACGCCCTCGTGACCCTCGCCGAGCGGTGTGGAGCCGCGGCGACGTGCTTCGTCGGGGACACCCTCGACGACGTCCGGACGGCACGCAACGCCGCCGACGCCGACCCGGGCCGCACGTACTACGGCGTCGGCGTGCTCTCGGGTGGGCTGGGTGGCGAGCGCGGGCGGCGGCTGTTCGCGGATGTCGGCGCCGACCGCGTGCTCGAGAGCGTGTCCGCCCTCCCCGACGCCATCAAGCCTCGGTCCCCGTAGTCGCGTTCCGGCGGCGTCGCGGCTCCCGGCGAGACCGGCCGCCGTCCCGGCCGCGGTTCGCAAACGCTTACTTGGAGGGTGGGGAAGCGGCTCCCAATGCGGGTCGCCATACTCGGCGGAACCGGGACGCTCGGGGAGGGCCTCTGCCTCCGACTCGGACTGCACACCGACCACGACCTCGTCGTCGGCTCCCGGGACGCCGACCGGGCGGCCGAGGCGGCGGCCGACTACGCCGCGACCCTCGAAGCGGGGACCGGCGACGACGGGTCGGCCGTCGAGGGGGCCGCCGCAGCCACCATCCAGGGCGCCGACAACCGGGCGGCGGTCGACGGCGCCGACGTCGTCGTGCTCTCGGTCCCGCCGAAGTACGCCCGCCGGACCGTCGAGGCCGTCGACGACCTCCTGTCGGCGGGGACCGTGCTCGTGAGCCCCGCCGTCCCGATGACCAGGGGCGAGGGCGGGTTCCGCCACGACCCGCCCCGCACGGCCGACAGCCTCGCGGCGCTCGTGTCGCGTTCGGCGCCCGAGGACGTGCCGGTCGTCGGCGCGTACCACGCGCTCCCCGCGAGTCGCCTCGCCGACCTCGACGCGGACCTGGGGTACGACGTGCCCATCGTGGCTGACGACGACGCCGCCCGGGCGACGGTCGCCGACCTCACCGACGCAGTGGACGGCCTGCGCGCGCTCGACGCCGGCGGCCTCGCGGTGGCCGCGGCGGTGGAGTGGCTCACGCCGCTGCTGCTGAACGTGGCCCGGTCGGGCGAGCTCCACGACGTGGGGCCGCGGTTCCACTGACGCTGGCGCTGACGGGCCTCACGAATGGTCGCGTGCGGCAGAACAGTCCGGTTACGCGCCGGCCTTCTCGAGGGCGTCCTCGAGGTCCTCGCGCTGGGTGACCCCGACGAAGCGCTCCACGACGCCGTCGTCGTTCTCGACGACGATGGTCGGAATCGAGCGCACCTGGTACTCGTTGGCGACGTTCTGGTTCTCGTCGACGTCGATCTTCTCGAACTCGACCCGGTCGCCCCAGTCCTCCTGGAGGTCCTCGAGGATGGGGTCCTGGTTCTTGCACGGTCCACACCAGTCGGCGTAGAAGTCTTTGAGGGTGACCGGCATAGACACACTTGCCGGTCGGGTGGGAAAAGCGTTTCCGACCCCGCGGAACGTGCCGACAGCCCGGGTCTCGTGGCGGGTCCGGGCGTCCGCGACCGCTCGCGGCCGCGACAGGGTGGGAAGCCTTTTGTGCGGTGACGACCTCCCTCTCGGTATGAGCGGCAGTGGCCAGAACTCCGGCGGCCTGATGTCGAGTGCCGGCCTCGTCCGGTACTTCGACTCCGAGGACCGCAACGCCTTCGCCTTCGACCCCCGCACCGTGCTCGCCTTCGGCGTCCTCTTCGGCGTCCTGGTGCAGGTCCTGAACCTGATGGTGTAGGCGTGTCCGTCCGGCGGACCCCGCGGGGTGCCGGCTCGTCCCCGTCCCTCGCCATCGTCGACCGACTTTCGCTCCCTTCTTGAGCGACGCGCCCGTACGGCGCGTATGTCACTCACGGCGGGCGTCGTCGCGGTGCAGGGCGACGTCTCCGAGCACGCCGACGCCATCCGCGCAGCGGCTGCGGCCCACGGCCGGGACTGCGATGTGCGGGAGGTGCGTCACGCCGGCGTCGTCCCGGAGTGCGACGTCCTCAGCCTTCCCGGCGGCGAGTCGACCACCATCTCCCGCCTCCTCCAGCGCGAGGACGTCGCTCCGGAGGTCGTGGACCACGTCGCCGCCGGAAAACCCGTGCTCGCGACGTGTGCGGGCCTCATCGTGTGTTCCCGCGACGCCGATGACGAGCGCGTGGAGTGCCTGGACCTCGTCGACGTGACCGTCCGTCGGAACGCCTTCGGCCGGCAGGCCGAGAGCTTCGAGGCGCCCCTCGACGTCGCGGGCCTCGATGAGCCGTTTCCGGGCGTCTTCATCCGCGCGCCGGTCGTGACCGGTGTGGGCGAGGGCGTCGAGGTGCTCGCGACGTGGGAGGGCGACCCGGTCGCCGTGCGCGACGGCCCGGTCCTGGGCACCGCGTTCCACCCAGAACTCACCGACGACAGCCGCGTCCACGACCTGGCCTTCTTCGGCGACTGAACCGTCGTCCGGGGGCGCCCGGCGGCCACGCGATCGCCGTCGGCCACGCGAGCGTCGGGTAGCCACCGGGCGGCGGTGGCCCGTCCGTCCGCGGCCCGTCGTCTCGGCGTCGGACACTGTCCCACAAAACACATATGTAACTCCCTCTTCGGCAGGGTGCGGGCGGCGCAGCCGCCGACCGCACGCTCCATGGCGTTTTCTCTGGACCGACGTCACAGCGACGGCGTCGTCCGGTCCGATCGGCCACGCGTACCCCTCGACCCGTCGACGAGGCAGGCTTTTCAGCGTGCACGCCGAGGTGCGGGTATGGACGCTGCAATCGACGCCGTGCGGGTCGCGGGAACCCCCGACGGTCCGGCGCCCGTCGTCCTCCTCTCTGTCGAGGGTGAGACCGACCTCCTCCCCATCTTCGTCGGCTTCGATCAGGCGGTCGACATCGCCCGGGGCATGGAGGCGGTGGACATCGGACGCCCCCTGACACACGACCTCCTGCTCGACGTGGTGGAGGAGCTGGGCGGGCGCGTCGAGCGCGTCGTCGTCGACGAGGTGCGCGAGGGGACCTACGTCGCCGACCTCCACCTCGCGACGCCGCGGGGCGAGGCCGTCGTCGACGCACGGCCGAGCGACGCGCTCGCGCTCGCGTCCCGCACGGGCGCCCCCATCGAGGTCGCGCCGGGAGTGTACGAGAGCGGGCGGGGCGAGCGCGCCGCCTTCGACCACCTCGACACCATCCAGGAGGTGGCGGAGCTGTGAGCGGGGACGGCAGCGCCGGCGGGGCGGAGTCGGCCCCGGACGCGGCGGCCGAGGACGTCCTCGACGAGCTGTTCGCCGTCGTCGAGTCCCGCCGCGAGGAGCTGCCCGAGGACTCCTACACCGCGAGCCTGTTCACCCACGAGAAGGGCGAGAACGCGGTCCTCGAGAAGCTCGGCGAGGAGACGACCGAGGTCCTCCTGGCGGCCAAGGACGGTGAGGACGACGCGCTCCTTGAGGAGAGCGCCGACCTGGTCTACCACCTGCTCGTCCTCCTCGCGGCCCACGACCTGGACCTCGCCGACCTCCGCGCCGCGCTGGCCGAGCGTCGCTGAGCGGCCGGCGCCGCGGCAGCCGTTCGTCGCCGGTCACCGCCGGCCGCGCTCGTTCTCGATGCGGCCCGGGAACTCCCGGGTCCCCCTGAGTGCGCCGCCGGCCGCTCCCGCCAGCGGCGCGAGCGCGAGGAGCGCGAGGGCGCCGGCGAGCACGAGCGGGAGGCCGCCCGCGG
>JBDGTC010000127.1:656-15129 GCA_042217215.1 Halobacteriaceae archaeon | reverse complement strand
GCTCGATGTCCATCTCCTTGAGGATGGTGACGCCGTCGTTCGTGACGACGACGCTCCCCGAGGAGTCCACGAGCATCTTGTCCATCCCCTTCGGCCCGAGGGTGGTGCGGACGGACTCCGCCACGGCCTTCCCGGCCGTGATGTTCATCGACTGTGCGTCCTTGCCGGAGGAGCGCTGGGAGTCCTCCGAGAGAACGATGAGTGGCTGGCCGCCCATCTGCTGTGCCATGTGTGGGAGGAACTTTGATAGCTATTCTATATAAGGCTAACGGTTGTGGGTTGTAGAGCCGGCACTGTTCAGATAAGCTGGTTCCATGTCCAACTCCACGCGAGCAGGCACGATTCGACGGATTCCGCGCTGGCGTGACTGAATGTATTATAGAACTGTTCTGGTCGACGTTTTACCTCCTGGAAAACACGTTCGACGGGATTTCTCTCACCGTGCGTTTCATGGCGGAAGTGCATCCCGAGTTCGTGGAGTCCAGCGTGTAGCCACGGTGCTCCGTCGACGAAAAACTCGGTCTCGTCGAGGTCGTGTTTCTCGTCGAGCTCTCGAAGAAACATCTTCGTCGCCCCGAGATTTCGGTGGGAATAGAGCCCAGAATGGAGAATTACGTTCGTCTCCGGGTCGACAGCAGCAAACAGCCAGTACCGCTCTCCCTCGAGTTTGACGACCGTTTCGTCGAGTGCAATCTTCGCGGGATCCCGTCCGTCCGCCGGTTCGAGATCCGCCTTCTGGACCCAGTTGTGAACGGTCGATCTGACACGATTCACCCCAAAACACTCGAGAATAGAAACTGTATCTGAAAGAGATAGACCGCGGAGATGGAGCCGGATCGCGAGCTTCATCGCTGGCTTCGTCGTCGCGACACGTCCCACAAAGTCTAACTCGAGAGCGCCGCTACCGCCGGTGAGGCGGGCGATTTCGTCCATAGACACTTCGAAATACCCGCCTCAATTTCCTAGTAGAGTACGTCTAGCAGCCGTCAGACGAATCTGAACAGTGCCTAGAGCCGTTCCAAAATATTTTTCCCGCGGCCGCTTGCCAGCCGGCACCGGGTCACCGGGAGCCACAGGCGCCCGGTTACCCATGATCGAGTCCCGCACCGTCTCGACCCGAGCGCCACGAGGCACCCCTGCAAGGTTTGTTCGCCGCAGTCCGTGAGTGGTCGGTCTTCGCGAGACAGCGGCTTCTTTCGTAGCGCCAGCCGTTCGATAGGTCGAATCGGCAGTCTCGTCCGATACCTAGTGGTTCGACTCCTATGACAGAATGTAGCCGTAACTGGAAGGTGCCGAGGAATCGTGAACTCTTCATTTACGACCGCTGAGGATTATTCAGTCCTAAGCCACCGGACGGCGGGTATAAAACGAAAGTTGGCTCCAGGCCGCGCAGAGGTATAATATATGTATTCTCTAAGCGTAACTTGTAGACGCGATTAGCGAACCAAGTAAGCCAAGTGGGCGGGAGAATATCGGCTCGAGGCCCCGAAGCCACCCATATCATGAGATGGTAGCACTACCCAAACGGGTAGATCAAATAGGAAGAAGAGCTACACACCCCATTATTCACAAAATATACCATCGCTTCCTGAATCTATTTCCGATGTAATGATTCCCACCGTCCCAAAGCTCTGATTTGTGTGACTCCCACGAAGAATAAGGGAGCCTCTTATCAATATCACTATATAATACAGGACGGAAATAAGCGAATGGAGTATTCCACGAGAAGAAGTGTTGGTGGAGATTACGCCAATCGGTATAGAATCCCGCTGGGAAGTTCCCATAAAAATTTATATTTATCCCATGCTTGGAACCACCACTGTAATATTCACTCTGGCCTGTTTTAGTCCAGTTGACCGAAGTTGAAGTACTCACGTTCCCTCGCGCGTTAGTGTATTCACTACCAGTCCAATCAACAATGCACTGGAGATCAGACTTCGAAGTAACCAAGTTCGCGACCTGATTATCTTTTGTTACTAAGGTAGAATATCCATAATGACTCAGCTGAGAACTCGAGGCCTGTGTTGTCGTTTCTACATCCATTCCAGATGATGATTTGTAACTAGCTCGACTATCCGGCGGGATGATTTGTGGTAGTAAGACGATGTTGCTCCCCGAGGAGTTGGGGCCACCACTATGCTCCAAGAGCTCAACACTCAAGTCGATAATCAACCGGTTGTCAATCACCCATTGGGAGTGAATTGATTCAAGCCAACCGTTTTTTATTCTCCCGTTGATAACGCTACCACCATTTCTTGATTGGTTTCTTATGAATTCAATGCCTGTTCTGAGATTTGTGGTCTCGCCCCGAATCGGTTGATTCACCGCATTTGTCGGAACCGCATGGATGGAACGCTCGCCATTATTTGTATTTATAGTTTCGATTATGATATTTGATCCGTGTTTGTCAACGACCTTTGATTTATAGTACACCTCGCTGGAGCCATTATCATATGTTGCGTTGATGCGATAATGGGCAGTTGCGCCAATCCATTCTGATTCCTCCGGATTTGCTGTTGCAATAGAAGGGAGACCTCCAAGGGAGGCTGCCCCAAGTATTCCCTTCAGTACATTCCGCCTGAGACGAGTTTCATCTCCATCAGTCATACGGTAACGTAATCTATTCCCACATACAATAATCTTTGTATAAGTCCAGATATTGACTATATGTTATATAGAGTTACTTATATAAATAGACCCGCACATATCATTAAAAGAACCCCAATGGGGATGTAGAAGATTCCAATATTGAATCCGAGAAAACCGGAAAATATGAGAATAGCTCCTGATATGAGCGGTACAGACGTATTCCCACTACGGAGGGACACAGCACTAGCTATAGTCAATACCATTGGCAATAGTGCTAAACCTGCAAGTATCCAGTTGCCTGCTTCGATAGCGCTAGCGGGTTCATTATTGCCCATCGACGTAACATCTGTGAACAAGACATAGGCGGCAAGGACTGCGGAACCAACGAAACACATGCCGATGGTAACAATTCCAGCCAAGTTCTGCCATCTATTCGATCCCATGTGTTGGAGTATATTACCTTATTAATAAATTTAACGTTTGTGTCGGGTGAGAATTGGGAGAGCGTCATTGGTTATCGCAGGTGCTATCTATCAGCTCGACTAATCCGACGGGTGCTCGTGGTGCTTCACTGAGCGGTCCCAGTATACTGGCTCTGCTATTCCCGTTTACCTTTGGAAGCCTGTGCAGAGTACTCGTGGTACTCCATGCCGCTGTGCTTGAGCTCCTCGGTGCGCTTGCGCTCGAGGAAGGAGTAGACCGCGCCGTGGGGCGCGCCGTCCAGGAGCATCTCCGCGGCCGAGCGCACGACGTCGACCTCCTTCGGCCGGCCGATGACGCCCAGCGTCGTCCCGTAGATGACCACCGACGCGCCGGTGAGCTCCTCCATGAGCTCCCGGGTGCGGCCGTCCTCGCCGATGAGGCGGCCCTTCTTCCGGCGGAGGTCGTTCTCGTTTCTCGCGGAGCGGTCGATGTCGACGGTCTCGAACATGACCATGTCCTCCTCGAGCAGGCGGAGTGCCTCGTCGGGCGCGAAGCCGCGCCCGACGGCGCGCACGACCTGGGGCGCCTGCATCCCCAGGAGCGGGTCGCCGACGGTCTCGATGGCGACCGAGCCGTCCTCGGAGTCGATGTCCAGCCGGACCTCGGCCGCCTCCTCGACCCGCCGCATCGTCTCGCCCCCCTCCCCGATCAGGACGCCGATCCGGTCGAGGGGAATCTTCACGTGCTGCATCGTTCTTGCACGTCGTAGCCGGTGCGCGCGTTTAATACTTCGCTCGTCGGGACGACGCCGGCTGCGGGTCGTTCCACCGGTCCGTGCCACCGCGGCGCTTCACGTCGGTGGCCCGGCACGGACCACCGACATCGCGTCCTCGAGGTCCTCGCCCAGGTCCGTCGTGAGGAGCCACGTCGCACCGCGATCGGCACACCGGTCGGCGAACGCCCCCGGGTCGACGTCGGGGAGCAGCGGCACCACAACCTCGCCGGGGTCGTCGGTGAGCGAGCGGTAGTACGCGAGGCTGTCGGCCAGCTCCTCCTCCGGCGTTCCGGTGGCCTGCTCGCCGCGCGGCCCCGTCCCCTCTCCGGTCAGCGACGGCCACCACGGCATCACGCCATCCCACCGGGCGGCACGCCGGAACGGCCCCCGGTTCGGCCACTATCCGCCGAAGACGATCGGCACGCGGGGACGCTGGACCGGCCGGGGCCGCACGGTCGCCTCGTCGAGGGTGAAGCACTCGCCGTCGTAACTGAACGGCTCGTCGCCCCAGAGCCCGACGACCACGTCGAGGGTCTCCTCGAGGCGGGTGGCGAGTCGGCGGGGCTCGTACTCGCGGCCGTAGGCCTCGTAGTCGCCGGCGTTGCCGAGCCCGGCACCCAGGAGGACCCGTCCACCCGAGAGCACGTCGAGGGTCGCCACCTCCTGTGCGACCTGCCACGGCTGGCGTCGCGGCAGCGGCACCACCCACGTGCCGAGCGTGACGTCGTCGGTCCGCGCGGCGATCCCGGCGAGCACCACCCAGGGGTCCGGGTACTGGGCGTGTCGGAGGGAGTCGCTCACGAACACCCCGTCCCAGCCGTTCGCCGCCGCCTCCGCGCCGAGGTCGACCAGCGACGCGGCGTCGAGCGAGTCGTCGTCGGCCCGCAGCCACAGCGCGTGTTTCATACTCCCACAGACACGTCAAGAGACCAAATTTATTGTGTAATAATTAATGATAATTCCGGGCGTCCCCCCGGAGTCCACGCGGCAGCACACCGGTCGGGCCGGTAGAGCCAAACCCTTCGCCCACGCGCGTACCAGCATGAACCGCGTGAGCGTCACCGGGGCCGCGCTCCTCGGCGCCGGGTTCCTCGGGTACGCCGTCGGGGTCGAGGCGGCGTACCCCGGCCGGGCGTTCTCCGTCACGGCCGTCATGGTCGGCGTCGCGGTGCTCGCCCTGGGCGCCGGGGGTGGGTCGTCGTGAGCCTCGACGCGGTGGCGTTCGCGGGCGACGGCGTGACCGAGTACGACGACGTCGCGGCGGCGAAGTCCGATCCCGGGACGACGTGGGTCCACCTCACCGACCCCGGGGAGGCCGAGCTCGAGCGCGTCCGGGAGACCTTCGGCATCCACCCGCTCGCGGTGGAGGACGTCCGGCAGGGCTTCGGGCGCCCGAAGACCGAGGAGTACGACGGGTACACCTTCGTCTACCTCCTGACGGCCCGCCTCGCGCCGCGCGAGACCACCTTCCGGGAGGAGGTCGCGACCCAGCCGGTCGGCCTCTTCGTCGGCGCGGACTGGCTCGTGAGCCTGTCGACCGGCCCCGTCGAGGCCCTCGACCGCACCCGCGAGCGCGTCGCGGCGGCGGATCCGCGCCTGCTGGGCCGCGGACCCGACTTCACCGCGTACCGCGTGGTCGACGCGGTCGTCGACGACTACTTCGACCTGCTCGACGCGGTCGAGGACGAGATCGAGCGCGTCGAGGAGAACGTCGTCGAGGCCGCCGACCCCGACACGCTCGAGGACATCAACAGCGTCCGCCGGGACCTCCTCGCCTTCCGCAAGGTGGCGTGGCCCACGCGCGAGGCGGTCGGTGCGCTCGCTCGCGGCGACCCGGACCAGATCGACCCGGAGAACGAGAAGTACTTCCGGGACGTGTACGACCACGTCGTCCAGGTCGTCGACCTCATCGAGACCTACCGCGACCTCACCGGCGGCGCGCGCGACATCTACCTCAACGCGCTCTCGACCTCGACGAACGAGGTGATGAAGACCCTCACGGTGGTCGCAACCATCATCCTCCCGCTGACGTTCGTCGTCGGGGTGTACGGGATGAACTTCGGGGCGAGCCCCTACAACATGCCCGAACTCGGGTGGCGGTTCGGGTATCCGGCCGTGATGGCCGGGATGGTCGGCGTCGCCGGCGTGATGGTCGCGTACTTCCGCCGGCGCGGGTGGATATAGCCCCCGGCCGTCCCCGGCGACCGGGTGCAGGGGTGGTGGGTGGGTGCCGGGGAGACGCGTCGTCCCGCGGACGACCCGCCCCGGCGGACCGCGGTGGGGCCAGCTGCGTGCCGCGGGCCGGTGGTCGGGGGCGCCGAAGAATCAGGAGGCGGACACGCGTAAACGATTGACTCCAGCAGTCAAGCCGTTCAAGTGACGCCAGCGGCCGACGGCCACCTCGACGGCGGACGAGACTGTCCAGCCGCGCCGCGCGCACCACCGTCCCGCCGAAGGGAGTCTTTATACCACCGGTGGGCGTAGCGCCGGCAGAATGTTCAAGGCGATCGTGAGCGCCGACACGCTCCGGGCGACCCTCGATTCCGTGGGCGTGCTCGTAGAGGAGTGCCGGGTCAACCTCGACGAGGAGGGCCTCTCCATCCAGGCCGTCGACCCGGCCAACGTCGGGATGGTCCACCTCCACCTCGCCGCCGACGCCTTCGAGGCCTACGAGGCCGACGGCGAGCTGCTGGGCGTCGACCTCGGCCGTCTCGAGGAGATCGCCGGGATGGCCGAGTCCGGGCAGCTCATCGAGCTCGAGCTCCAGGAGGAGACGCGGAAGCTCCGGGTCGCCATCGACGGCCTCGAGTACACCGTCGCGCTCCTCGACCCCGAGGCGGTGCGCGAGGGCTCGGGAGAGCCGGACCTCGAGCTCCCCACCGAGGTCGTCCTCGAGGGAGCGGACGTCGACCGCGCCGTGCGCGCCGCCGGCATGGTCTCCGACCACGTCACCTTCGGCGTCGACCCCGACGCCGAGGTGTTCTACGTCGAGGCCGCGGGCGACACCGACGACGTGAACCTCCAGCTCGGTCGCGAGGAGCTCATCGACCTCGTCGTCCACGACGAGCCCGGCGCGGTGGAGTCGCTGTACTCCCTCGAGTACCTCGACGAGATCACCCGGGCCGTCCCGGGCGACGCGGAGGTCACCCTGGAGCTCGGCGAGGAGTTCCCGCTCAAGATGGGCTTCCAGATCGCCGAGGGCCGAGGCGACGTGCTCTACGTCCTCGCGCCGCGCATCCAGACGTCCTGAGCGGTCGGCACGTCACGACTCGGGAGTGCACACCGCCCCGCACACGACCCGCGCGCACCGCGCTACTTATCGGCCCCCCGCCGCTACCCCGTCGCCATGTCCGGCGGGTTCGACCCCGATCCGCGGCACGCCCGCTACCCCTTCCTCGCCGGGGCCCGCGAGGCCGTCGAGCGCGCGGCGGTCGACGTCGCGGGCGTCATCGACAGCGAGCCGGCGGTCGTCGAGCGGGCGCGCGAGCGGGTCGAGCGCGCCGTCGCCGACGGGACCGTGGGCGACCCCCACCGCTCGCCCCGCGTCGAGTTGCTCTCCTACCCCGTCGCGCGCGTCCTCGTCTCGATGGTCGACCAGCCGGCGCTCCGCGAGCGGTACGCCGACGCGGAGGCCGCGACGGCCATCGAGCGGTTCTGGGCCGACCGCGAGGTCGCCGACCGCGCGACCGTGGACCGCCGACCCCTCGAACTCGAGACCCTGCTGGCCGAACTCGGCCTCGCCGACGACGTGACCCGCCGGCCGAGCGACGCGCCGGAGCCGTGGAACGAGCGCCGCGACGCCTTCGACGTCCACGTCGCGCGCTACCTCCGGCTCGCGGCCGACCGGCGCGACCCCGACTGGCGGCTCACGGCCCGCCGGCTCCACGACGGGACGGTCCCCGTCGACGGCGGCGAGTTCGAGGTGCTCCTCGAGGCCGCCATCGCCGACCACGTCGCCGAGGGACTGCCGCTCTCGGTCCCGGACGCGGTGACCGAGCCGCTGCGCCCCGCGGCCGCGGCGGTGCGGGAGTCGCTGGCCGACCTCGACGTGGACGTCACCATCGACACGGTGGTGCCGGGGCTGTTCCCGCCCTGCGTACGCGCCCTCCTCGCGCGGGCGGGCGACGGTGGGAGGGACGCGAGCGACGGAGCCGGCGACGGTGCCGCCCTCCCCGCCCACTCGCGCTTCGCGCTCTCGAGTTTCCTCCTCGCGGTGGGGCTGACCCCCGCCGAGTCCGTCGACCTCGCCGGCCTCGAGGGCGAGCGCGCGGCCGCCGTCGAGCGCCAGGCCGAGCGCCTCGGGGGCGAGGAGCCGCCCCAGTACGCGCCGCCGAGCTGCGCGACGATGCAGGCGTACGGCGACTGCGTGAACATGGACGAGCGCTGCGAGACCATCGCGCACCCCCTCGAGTACTACGAGGACGCCCTCGACGACGCCGGCGAGGTCGCGGACTGGCGTGAGGTCCGCGCGGGCGCCGACGGCTGAACGGCCGGCCCGCCAGAGTGAAGCGGACCGAGTCAGCGACCCGCGAGCCAGTAGCCGATGCCCGCCATCAGGAGGATGAAGACGACGATGCCGCCGACGAGCGTGAGCGCCCCCGTCTCGGTGAGGCCCTCGCCCGAGTAGCCCGCGCCGGCGTACATCGCGATGGCGACGAAGACGAGGACGCCGCCGACCGCGACGACGGCCTCCACGAGCTTCTCGCCTTCCAGGGCTGCCATGGGGCAGGCGTCCCCGGGAGCGAAGAAAAGGGCTTCGAAGGCCGGGGCCGGCGGCGCGATGTCGGGCGGGCCGGCCGTTCCCCACGGTGGCGTCCCTCCTCACTCGAGCATCGCCGCGGCCTCGTCGACGGTGAGCACGCCGCGGTCGAGCGCGAGCAGCACCTCGCGCACGTCGCGGCCGTCGTCGCCGTCGGCGTCCCCACCGTCGTCTGACCCCTCCGCCGGAGCCCCACCGTCCGCCCCCGAATCGGCGTCGGCGGCGTCGCTGGCGTCGCCGGAGGCGCCGTCGATGGCCTCGTCGATGGTGACGCGCTCGGAGTGGCCGGTGAGCGCCGCCATATCGGTGCCCTCCGCGAGCGCCGTCTCGCGCTTCGCGCGGTAGTTCCCGCCGTCGGTGACGTGGAGGTCGTCGGGGTGGAAGAAGTACCAGTCCTCGCGGTCGAAGCGCACGGCGACGCGGGGCTTCGCGCCGAAGCTGCGCGCGAAGTAGACGAGGCTGGCGACCTCCTCGCCCGTGAGGTAGATGGGGTCCCCGGCGCTGGACTTCGCCTCGATGGCGTAGAAGGCGTCGCCGTCGCCGGCGAGGACGTCGGGGAGCTCCCGCTCGGTCGCGCTGCCCGAGGCGGGCGCGCGCATCACGGCGAACCCGCGCTCGTCGAGGGCGTTCACCAGCTCGCGCTCCCGCCGGTCGCCCTTCCGGTTCGCGGCCATCGCCGGGAGTGGGCGGCGGCGGCACTTAAGGGAGCCGACCGGAGCGCGACCGTCGGGAGCGCGACCGGTCCCCGCCGGTGCGAGGGCGGACTAGCAGACGGAGTGGGTGGCGCCCACCGACTCGGCACCGACGGTGAAGACCACGTGCCCGAGACAGTCGTCGACCGCGACCTCCTCGGCGGCGCTCGCGCCGTCGCCGGTCTCGACCCGGACCGTCACCGCGCGCTCGCCCGCAAGGAGCGCCGCGTCCGGGAAGCCCGCCACGACGGCCTCCGTCCGGGCCCGGACGGTCGCCGTCGCGTCGAGGAGCGTCGCCGTCCGCCGGGTGACCGTGACCGCCAGGGTGACGGGGACGTCGCGGGCGTTGCTGACGGTGACGTCGTGGGCGTACTCGCCTGGGCCGGCGCGGACCTGGCCGGCCGCGCTGGCGGTCCCGCCGGTACCGTCGCCGCCACAGCCCGCGAGTGCCATCCCGGCGACGGCGGCGAGGAGCCCTCGTCTGTCCACGTCCCGGCTATATCAGTCGGGTAATGTAAATCCAGCGGGCACTGTCGCGGGGCGGGGTCGCCCGGTCGGGATCGCTCGGCCGGCGGATACTTTGAATGCACGTCCCCCGGAACGCGGCGGTATGGAGCGAGTCGCGTTCCACCTGGAGATCCAGGAGGGCAAGCGGGAGGCGTACCGCGAGGCGCACGAGGACGTCCCGGAGGCGCTCGAGCGGGCGTACCTCGAGTCGGGCGCGGGCATCGAGCGCTACAGCGTCTTCGAGGGCGACGGCCACGTCTTCGGCTACCTCGAACTGGCCGACCCCGAGGCGCTCCGCGAGGTGATGGCCGAGAGCGAGGCCCAGCGCGAGTGGGACGAGGGGCCGATGGCCGACGTCCTCGAACCGGCCGAGGACATCTGGCTCGACGAGGTCTACCGGATGAAGTGAGGTCCGGGTCGGCCGGTCAGGTGCCGTGGTCCCACGAGTCGAGGTACTCGTGCTGTGCGTCGCTGAGGTCGTCGTGGGCCACGCCCTCGGCGTCGAGCTTGATCGCCGCGACCCGGCGGTCGATCTCGTCCGGCACGTCGTGGACGCCAGGGTCGAGGTCCTCGTTCAACAGCGCGTCGACGCAGAGCGCCTGCACCCCGAACGACTGGTCCATCACCTCGACGGGGTGGCCCTGCGCGGACGGCGCCGCGAGGTTCACGAGGCGGCCCTCCGCGAGCACGTTGATGCGCCGGCCGTCGGGGAGGCGGTACTCCCGGACGCCGTCGCGGACCGGGGTCTGCTCGTCGGCCATGTCGGCGAGCGCGTCGAGGTCGATCTCGACGTCGAAGTGCCCGGCGTTGGCGAGCACCGCCCCGTCGGCCATCGCCTCGAAGTGCTCGCGGGTGATCACGTCGCGGTTCCCCGTCGTCGTGACGAAGACGTCCCCGCGCTCGGCCGCCTCGGCCATCGGGACGACCTCGAAGCCCTCCATGTGCGCCTCGAGCGCGCGGCGGGGCTCGACCTCCGTCACGAGCACGCGCGCGTTCTGCCCGTCGAGCTTGCGCGCCACGCCGCGGCCGCAGTAGCCGTAGCCCGCCACGACCACGGTGGTGCCCGCCCACGAGAGGTTGGTCGTGAGCGCGACGTTCGCGGGGACCGACTCGCCGGTGCCGTGGACGTTGTCGAAGAGGCGCTTGGTGGGCGTGTCGTTCACCGCGTAGACGGGGTACTCGAGCGCGCCGTCGTCGGCCATCGCCCGGAGGCGGTGGACGCCCGTCGTCGTCTCCTCCGTACCGCCGACGATGGACGCGAGGAGGTCGGGGTGCCCCTCGTGGATGCGGAAGACGAGATCGCCGCCGTCGTCGACGGTGACCGACGGCTCGTGGTCGATGACCGCCTCGATGGCCTCGTAGTACGCCGCCTCGTCGACGCCGCGGCGGGCGTAGGAGGTGATGCCCGCGCGCTCGTCGAGGGCGACGCTCACGTCGTCGTGCGTCGAGAGCGGGTTGCAGCCGGTGATGGCCACCTCGGCACCCCCGGCCGCGAGCACCTCCGCGAGGACGGCGGTCTTGGCCTCGACGTGCATCGCCATCCCGACGGTGACACCGGCGAGGGGCTCGTCCTCGGCGAACTCCGCCTCGATGGCGGGGAGGATGCTCGCGTGCTCGCGCGCCCATTCGATCTTCTGACGGCCGGACTCCGCGTCGGCGTCGGGCAGCGCGGCGCTCGCTGACTCGGTCATACGACCGCCGACGCCGGGGCGGGGCCTAAACGTTGGCTTGTCGGGCGACGAAGTCGTCGCGTCGGTCGTCGTCCCTGGTCGGAGTGCCGACCGCGGACGCCGCTACGGGGGGCCGGCGCCGGCCGGCGGGCCACCGCCGTTGCCGTTCGATCCGGCGTCGGCGGGCGGACCGCCTCCGCCGGTGCCACTCGACCCGGCGTCAGCGGGCGGGCCGCCACCTGCGTTGCCGTTCGAGCCGGCGTCGGCAGGCGGACCGCCACCGCCGTCGCCGCTCGTCCCGGCGTCGGACGGCGGACCGCCGCCCGTGGTGCCGTTCGTACCCGCGTCGGCCGGCGGGCCGCCACCGGGCGACGTGGCGTTGCCGCCGGTCGCGTTCTCCGGCGGTCCGGCGTGGGCCGGGGGCCCGCTCTGGTTCCCGCTCTCGTTGCCGGTCGCGTTACCGGGGCCCGCGTGCGCGGGCGGCGACCCGGGGTTGTGCTCGGTTACCCAGGTCGCGACGAGGAGGCCGGGGGGCTCCGACGCGTTCGTCTGGTTGGACGAGAAGAGGCTGTCGACGAACGCCGCCACGCGGAGGCCGAAGTTGGGCTGGTCGCCCGCGTCGTAGCTGTCGGCTGCCTGGAGGGTGGCGTTCGTCGTCGCCGACTCGTTGGCGACGGTGGCGGTGACCGCGACGGTCACGGTCTGGTTCGGTGCGGGGAGCCCGACCGTCCCGTTCGCGCCGGTCGTGTACGTCCCGGCGCCGGCGTAGGTGGCGTTCGGGTCGACCGTCGTGACGTTCACGGCGGCGTCGGCGACCGCCGTCCCGTTCTCGATCACCGTCACCGTGGCCGCCCCGGTGTCGACGTCCTGTTCGACGCTGACGGACAGGCCGCTCGCGGCCGCGGCGCCGCCGGCGAAGGCGACGGCGAGCCCCGTCGTGGCGACGGCGACCGCGAGCAGCGTGGCCAGTGTCTGTCTGTGCATGCGTCTATGTTCCGCAGTCCTAACTACCTAAATCTACTCTTTAAGAGATGAAATAAATGTGGGGCGAAACGTGCGTCCAGTCTGAAACTGTGCCACGGCTGACCGTGTGGTCGGGAGACCTGTCCGGGGAACGGTAGCGGGCGGGGACGGTCCCGGCCGTGTCGTCAGTTCGCGCGTGTCACGAGCGCCCGCGCACGCTCGGTCGCGCGCTCCCGGACGGCCGCGGCGTCGAGAGTCAGCACCTCGCGGTCGCGCATGAGTACCCGCCCGTCACAGACGGTGTGTCGGACGTCGCTGCCGCGAGCGGCGTACGCGAGGTGGCTCAGGAGGTCGTGGTCGGGGGTGAGGTGGGCCGTCCGCAGGTCGAGGACGGCGAGGTCCGCCGCGCGGCCGGGTTCGACGCGGCCGGCGTCGATGCCGAGCGCGTCGGCTCCCGCCGCGGTCGCCATCTCCACGGCCGCCCGGGCCGGGACCGCCGCGGCGTCGTCGGCCGCGACCTTCCCCACCATCGCCGCGTCGCGCAGTTCGTCGAACACGTCGAGGTCGTTGTTCGACGCCGCGCCGTCGGTCCCGAGCGCGACCGACACGCCCGCGTCGCGGAGGCGCTGGACCTCGGCGAGACCGCTCGCGAGCTTCATGTTCGAGGCCGGACAGTGGACGACCGTCACGTCGCGCTCGGCCAGGAGCGCGACCTCCGCGTCGTCGAGGTGGACGCAGTGCGCGATGAGGGAGCCGGGACGGAGCAGGCCGGCGTCGTCGGCGTACGCGAGGGGACGCTCGCCGCGCTCGGCGACGACGGGGTCGACCTCGTCTGTCGTCTCGTTGGCGTGGAACACGAGGGGGCGGTCCTGTTCGGCCGCGCCCGCCGCCAGGTCGCGGAGGTGGTGCTCGTCGACGGTCGTGAGGCTGTGTGGCTGGACGGCGGTCGCGACGCGCCCGTCGGCCGCGCCGTCGAGCTCCGCGGCGACGGAGAGACTCTCCGCGACGTCGGCGGCGGCGTCCGCCTCGTCCTTCCCGACCGTGACGGCGGTGTGCCCCAGCAGCGCGCGCACGCCGCCCGCCTCGACGGCGTCGGCGATGGCCGGCACGTGGAAGTACATGTCCGCGAACGCCGTCGTCCCCGACCTGATCATCTCGAGGACGCCGAGTTCGGCGCCCGCGCGCACGTCGCCGGGCTCGAGTTCGGCCTCGACGGGCCAGATGTCCTCGCGGAGCCACGCGTCGAGGGGCTTGTCGTCGGCGTACCCCCGGAGGAGGGTCATCGCGACGTGGGTGTGTGCGTTGACGAGGCCGGGGATCACGAGACCGTCGGCGGCGTCGAGGACGTCGTCGGGGTCGGTGGCAGCGGGCCCGGAGGTCCCGTCGTCGTCACGCGGCACGACGTCGTCGATGACCCCCGCGTCCCGGTCGACGAGGACGTCCGCGCGCTCGACGCTGCCGTCCGGCCGGAGGACCCGCCCGCCGGCCACGCGGAGCGTGCTCATGGGCGGCCTGCGCGGGGGCGGCAGAAGTACGTGACGCTCGGGCGGACGTGGCAGAGGGCGCCCCGGCCGTCGCCGCCCCGCGGCGGACCGCCGCTCAGGCCGGCGCCGTCCCGAGAAGCTCGAGCAGGTAGGTGAGCGGGACGCCGAGCGAGATGGCGGCGACGGCATGCATCCCGGTCACGAGCGCGGCGGTGCGGTACCGCAGGCGGTAGACCATCTGGACGGCCACGAGGTCGGCCCCGAGGGCGACGGGGAGGATGACCACGGGCGGGTAGCGGATGAGTGCAGTCACCGCCAGCGCGGGCACCGCGCCGACCGCGACGGCCCGGAGCCACGGGACGTCCCCGAGGAAGAAGGAGGCGGCGACCTGCGCGGTGAACGCGAAGAAGGCCCACGCGAGGAGGACGGTCCCGGCGAGGGCGATGGGCCCGCCGGCGGTCGGCGTGGCCTGAACCAGGAGCGCGCCCGCGGGCGGCGCGAGACTCGGGGCGGGCACGGCGGCGCTACTCGAGGAGGCCCAGGTCCTCGAGCCGGCTGACGATCTTGTCGACGGCGTGCTCGGCGTCCTCGGGCTTCTTCCCGCCGGTGAT